>CAZDFI010000192.1:0-1534 GCA_964504725.1 uncultured Enterobacteriaceae bacterium | reverse complement strand
TTCTGTTGAAAAACTCACCGTATATTTTTATACATTGAGCGATAATTTTGATGTTTGAGATGTGCTATCCAGTTTAATACTGGTTTTTTGATTATTTATTGTTCATTCAACTCACTACTTATGTAAATCCGTTCATACTGTCACCCCGATGGCCGTATTTGGTGGATCATGACCACACCATTTAGCCATTCGCCGTAAATTCTGAGCAGTGGCGGCCAATAAGAACTCATCATGTGCACCACTGAGTCCACGTAATCGAAGCCGGTCCAATTTAAGTATCCGTTTTAGATGTGCGAACAACATCTCGACTTTCTTTCGATCTTTCATCGATTGCTGATATTCAGGTGTTTTAGCCAGGTCCCTTGCACTATCGCGTGCGGCTTCATGAACACTACGTGCTATTTTGCGAGAGGGTGTATTAGGGCAGCAACGATATTTATCAGGACAGTTAATACAATCATAATAGCTCGCCCTATATAAGCGTGTGTTATCCACGGTAACACGGCCCGTGGTCCTGAGTGGTTTACCCTGTGGACAGCAATATTCATTGGCTTTGTCATCAAAGATAAAGTCAGTGCGACTAAACGACCCATCTGTGCGTCCTGATTTATCCCAGACCGGTACGTGCGGTGTTATCGCTTTCTTTTCGACCATCCATTCCAACATCTCTGCCGTACCGTAAGCCGTATCACCGATGAGTCGATTCGGTTTTAACTTAAAACGTCCCTCAGTACGGTCAATCATTGTCCTGGTGGCATTCACTTCATCCGTGCGATGCGCCGCTGTCGCTTCAACATCGACGATGATCCCGGCATCAATATCAATCAGGTAATTGGTGGAGTAGGCAAAATACGCAGGTCCTCCTCGTGCCGCGGTCCATTGTGCAGCAGGATCGGTTAAAGAAACTTGTTTGGGTGGTGTTTTATAACCATTGTCTTCATCCAGTCTATCCAGGTACTCACGTACCGGACGGGTGACTGAATTTGTCTCACCCCAGTCAATCACCTCATCCCGACCCACGCCACGTTGGCGATTGGCATCGGCCGCAATAATGCTGGCATCAATGGCAAAGCCTTCTCCACCAACCAAACCTTTTGCTATGCAATGTTGTAAGACCTGTTCAAACACAAAACGCAAGGTATCGCTCTCTCGAAACCGACCATGGCGATTCTTGGAAAAGGTGGAATGCTCGGGTACTTGCTCTTCCAACCCTAATCGGCAGAACCAACGATAGGCCAGATTCAGATTTACTTCTTCACATAAGCGTCTCTCTGAACGTATGCCAAAACAATAAGCAATGATCAGCATCCGTATGATTAACTCAGGATCGATAGATGGACGACCTGTGTGGCTATAGTATGGGGCGAGATGTCTACGTAACTTACTTAAATCCAGAATGCGGTCAATCTGGCGTAAGAAATGGTCCTGTGAAATATAATTGTCGAGACAAAAATCATAAAACAGTGCAGTTTGACCTGCCGGGAGTTGTCCCATCATCTGATGTTCTCCTTATAAGACACAACAGATCAGATCA
>CAZDFI010000191.1:0-1544 GCA_964504725.1 uncultured Enterobacteriaceae bacterium | reverse complement strand
CCCTAGTTTAACGGATACTTTTAATCAGCGACAATGTTGCTAGAGAGGAGTATCCTATTGACATGGTTATCATTTATGATAACCTCCCGAAATGTCATGGAAGATAACATTCTTCAACAAGAAAGTAGAAGAGGAGACGCACTTATTTCCTAATGGAATCCTCGCGAACCTACTACACATCCTGGGGATGATTGAGGAATTTGGCCCGGCCATTGGTAAACCCCACACAGCGCCAATGGGAGATGGACTCTTTGAGATTCGGGCCAAAGGTAAGGAAGGCATTGGCCGTGCACTTTTCTGCATATTGAAAGGGAAAGAGATCGTCATTCTGCACTCCTTCATCAAAAAAACACAGAAGACCCCAAAGAGAGAACTCGACAAAGCTCTAGGAAGGTTGAAGGAACTAAGATAATGACTAGACCAAGTTTAAAATCATTCAAAGAGAAAGCACTCAAGCACCCAGGCGTGCGAAAAATTTATGATGAACTCGCGCCCGCGTACGAATTGAGAAGAAAGCTTGTTTCCTTACGTCAGAACGCAGGTCTAACCCAGGAACAAGTTGCTGAGAAATTACACACTAACAAGAGCAACATTTCTCGTCTTGAAAGTGTGAACACTACAATTTCTCCTAAATTATCAACTATCGCTGACTACGCAGATGCGATCGGTTACGACATTAAAATCAATTTCGTGCCAAAGAAGAAAAGTGAACCTAACAAAGGTTTACAGCGGACAGCGCAAAAGCGCAGCCGCTGAAACTGACGTGTGTGCCAGAAAAAAATTATCGAGGTAATCTAAATGCCCATTCCAGACAACAACCATTGATAGTCAATCGCCACAACGTACTTATTTTTCCTTGATAAAGGCAATGCTGATGATTGCCTTGTTTGTGCCATTTTTGTGACCTAGATCACAAAAATAGGCTTGATTGGTCGTTTTTTGTAGTTAATACACCTGACATCAGTTTTCTTACTAACATATATAATTTTCCCCATTGAAGTGGTTCGTTTTTATTGCCTTGGCAATTTTATATCTTTTAAACCACTATTAAATTTACAGGAAACCATATGTATGTTCGATAAAATCACATCAAGTCTTCGTAAAATACCTGCACTCAGTCAATTTACTGATACTGAGATAAAAACTCTATTAGACAACGTTGATAGTAGTTTTGTTGATTATGCAGAAAATCAAATCATAATTCGCGAAGGTGCTATTAGCAAAAGTATCTATATCGTAGTTGAAGGGAAGCTAGGTAATTATATTAATAAGTGGCTGACAATCACTGAAGTTGAGCAATCTGTTGATGAATTGGGTCCAGGTGACGTTTTTGGTGAGATCAATTTAAAAAAGGCATTGGCTCAGGAACATGTGGGCACCATCCGTACATTTGAAAAAACAACCTTACTCAAAATAAACAGATGGTTATTAAGTGACTATCTGGATCAACAGAAAGGAATTAACATCCTCCCCTTATTTATAGGAGGTGAAACCATTCAGTTCGGATTGCATTAGGTTCCTGCTTCACAGGGCGGCCTGACAGC
>CAZDFI010000190.1:0-1583 GCA_964504725.1 uncultured Enterobacteriaceae bacterium | reverse complement strand
CCCACGGCGAGAACTGCTGCAGCGCCAGGCGCAAGATCTTTTAGCATCTTTGCGGTTGGATACGGCCGCCTGCTACCATCATCCATTTCTTCCATGCCCATGGCGCACCAGAAGCCGCCGTAGTCCTCGGCGATTTGCTCATCGGCCACTGAGCCCTCGTACAACACCACGTATGGGGCCCCCAGTTCACCACGGACTGCCTGGTGATAAGGCTCCATGAAACGGTGACCTGCCTCCACAGCAAGTACCGGGTGGTGCAGGATAACTTTTGGCAAGCCGGGAATAGCTGCGGTCATTAATTGTTCGACACTGGGATTCTTGGCACCCACGGCAGCGATCGAACATCCATCACAACTCATCCCGGCCAGCCAAAAGGCATGAACCTCTGTAATCGGACCTTCTTCGAGTGTGAAGGTGGGTGAGTGTGCGTTAGTTAATGGTACTTCATTGAGACCATTTGCCATGACTGATACCCTCTGAAATAAACTAAAGACTGCTAATACATATGTAAATACTAGACCTTCCCCTTTAGGGGAAGGTCAATCATTTTATTGTCGTTTCATTAATGAAAGTTGATTTATTTTGTAGATTTTTTATTCGCGCACGTACAAGGACTCAAAAGGGCATCACAAATACAATCGGACGGCCTGTCCCTGGGCGTTGATAACAACGCTTGATGGCGAGCTGCCAGATCATCTCGGCGGCCTTGAAGCACGACCAGATTTTCATCAGTATCGCGTAATTTTTCATCCATCAGACTGGTTACTCGCTGCCGGAATGATCGAGTATCCTCACTATTGAGTAGCTCTTTTAACTCCTTAAGCGTGAACCCTAGTCGTCGAAGTTGTATGACCAGGCTTGCCTGTGTAATTGAGTTAGCATCATACATTCGATAGCCTGCATCACTACGTGCAATTGAACTAAACAGTCCTATATCTTCGTAAAACCGAAGTGTCTTTGTTGTCGTATTCAGGTCATTCGCTAACTGACCAATACGTAAAGTACCTTGGGGCATCATTTAGAAATATTCCTTATTATAAATTTACCTGTCGAACTCTATTCCCGCATAGACCATGGGACTATAAAGTGATAGTAAGGTTAGGAAACATTGGTCGTCTGGTCAATATCCTTTTCTTCTTGCGCATTGACTCAAATTAAATGTAACCCTGTCGTGTGCGGCTATCACCGCAAATATACGATACAGATATTAATCCTACGCGGCTTGCCGCGTAAGCTGCAAAGGCCCGGACGCAGGCCAGTCTATCCGCCACCACCGTTATTAACCGCGCTGAAACATCTTCGGTTTGCCTGTGACCAGATGTGTTCCAAGAAACCCAAGGCAGCTATTCCACTGTGGTTGCCTTTCTATGAGATGGCTGTATCCCTTTAAAAGAAATGAGACACGGTTGCCCTATATTTAATTGATAAGAAATTACCTTGATTCTTTCCTATTAATGACCATTAATGGGAAAGTCATGATTCAGTGACCAAGTAATTTCAAGGCATTCATAGTGATTAATATGAGCCCCCAAACATCGTAAATGGGAAAGTTCTATATATCTACACATAACGTGAGTTGATTC
>CAZDFI010000189.1:0-1601 GCA_964504725.1 uncultured Enterobacteriaceae bacterium | reverse complement strand
TGATGCGTTGCACATTGAAAATATTCTTGTATTAGATGCTGCGACTGGCCAAAATGCGCTCTCTCAGGCAAAACTATTTAACGACGCAATCGGAATTAATGGGATTGTTTTGACAAAACTTGATGGCACAGCAAAAGGTGGAATGATATTCGCGTTGTCACTTGAAACAGCAATCCCCATACGCTTCATTGGGGTCGGCGAACAAGTAGATGATTTGCATGTTTTTGACAGCACTACTTTTGTTGATGCCCTGCTTGAGCTCTAATAATGATCCGCTTTAATAATGTTCATATGCAATACCAGAATGGGCACCTGGCTCTGAAGAATATTAATTTACATATTGAACAAGGCGCTATGGCCTTTATTTCTGGCCGATCCGGTGCTGGCAAAAGCTCTATGTTGAGGCTTATCGCACTGATAGAAAGACATAACCGCGGACAAATTATTATTAACGGCCAAAACCTTGAGCGTGTCAGAAATAATCGCATTCCTTACTATCGATGCAATATTGGGTTTGTTTTTCAGGATCATCGACTGCTTAATGATCGCACCATCTTTGATAATGTCGCTCTGCCATTGGTTATTGCTGGAAATGGACACACAGAAATACGTAAGCGCGTTCATGCCGCCCTGGACAAGGTTGGTTTATTAAAAAAAGTGAATGCAAACCCCATGACGCTATCAGGAGGAGAGCAACAGAGAGTTGGCATTGCTCGGGCCGTAGTACATCGGCCTTTATTACTGCTCGCTGATGAACCAACGGGGAATCTTGATCCGGCGCTTTCTCTGGATACCATGAAACTTTTTGAACAGTTTCATCAAGTCGGCGTCACTGTATTGATCGCCAGTCATGATATGGACATGATTAAAAAAATGCACAAGCGCATTATCACGCTACGCGAAGGCAGAATTCCAACCCATTTTGGTAGTACAGCAGATAAGCAGAATATTAATTAGCCCTTATAAAATCATAATAAATGAGAACCAGGACTCGAAACAATCCCATCACACTTCTTAAATTCTGGGGACTTTTGCATGCTCAATCTTTTATATACAGTCTTGGCCAGTATTACAGAAACTTGCTGTCCAGTATTCTGACCACGGCCGTCATTGGAATTTCTCTGGCCTTGCCCGGCGGCTTCTATTTGCTCCTGGAAAATGCACAACAAGTCACCGCGGGTTGGGACGGCGCCATTCAAATTACTGCTTTTTTAAAACAGGATATTGATGATACAAAAGCAGCCGATGTCATTGCGCGTTTGCTCGATAATCCGAATATTGAAGCAGCTAAATTTATACAACGTGATCAAGCACTGGCTGAATACAAGGAGTTGTCCGGATTTTCAGAAGTCATTGACCTGCTTGATGACAATCCCTTGCCTTCAATCATTATTATTTTCCCAAAATTAACAGCTCTTCCTGATGGTGGAGATCGTAAGATAATCGAATTTATTTATGCTCAGCCAGAAGTAGAAATTGCGCAATACGATCAACAGTGGGTAAAACGTCTACATGGGATCATCGAAATCATCCAGCGTTGTATTTTTATTTTCTCTGCATTTATCGGTTTTGGTGTTTTACTCATCGTCGGCAATACCATT
>CAZDFI010000188.1:1078-1601 GCA_964504725.1 uncultured Enterobacteriaceae bacterium | reverse complement strand
GTCCTGTTTACTCTGATCCCGACACTCCTTGCTAACCGTGCCCCATCTCACCCGCTGCAGGCGGCGCCCGCCAAGGTCGAGCAAATATCAATTGGCGTGATGGCGGGAATAATGGGCGCCAGCCTCGCCATGCCGGGACCAATTCCGGCCGCGTGGATGTCGACCAGGGGGTTTGCCAAAGAAACGATACGCGCCACTATTTTGCTTATGTTCGTATTCGCCTATGTGATCGCCCTGCTACTCCAGTTCGGTCTGGCCGGGATCGGTGCAGATACCTTCAGGCTCTGCGTCATGCTCACACCATCGACAGTTGTCGGAATCCTGATTGGTCGATTGCTCAACAGTCGTCTTACTGAGCGAACATTTCGCTGGTTATTGGTAATCATTCTTGCGTCCACCGCAATCATTCTCTTCTCCACTCTTATCTAGAGCAGATCAAACATGAAAATGACGTCGGAATTTCCCACGGAGTTCGGTCGTATTGCCTCGATCCCCCGACAACAACTCTTTACAGGCCAAACTT
>CAZDFI010000188.1:0-1068 GCA_964504725.1 uncultured Enterobacteriaceae bacterium | reverse complement strand
AAACTTCGCTTGAGTCCATGCCAAACCTCACCAGGCATTGTGGCGGCGCCCAATTGCTCGTGAAGAGAGATGACTGCACCGGCCTGGCCTTCGGTGGCAACAAAGTCCGCCAGCTGGAATATTACCTGGGCGCCGCCAACGCGCAGAACGCCGACACAATCCTGATTACCGGTGCGGTGCAATCGAACTTCGTGCGAGCGGCCGCCGCAGGTGCACGAAAGCTGGGAATGACCTGTCATATCCAGCTCGAAGAACGAGTAGTAACAGAGGAGCCTCGTTATCGCGACTCCGGAAACGTGTTGATCGACAAGCTGCTTGGCGCCACCTTGCATTCATACCCTGAGGGTGAGGATGAATCCGGCGCAGATCGGCAACTCGAGAAGATATCTGCCGATCTCCGGGACGCAGGAAGCAGACCCTACATTATTCCCCTCGCTCCAGGACATCCTCCGCTGGGTTCGCTTGCTTATGTATTGGCGGCGAAAGAATTATTGAACCAGATCATGGAAAATGGCCTCCCGGTGAACGAGATCTTCGTGGCTTCAGGATCAGGGGCTACCCATGCCGGGCTTTTATTCGGGCTCCGTGCCCTCGGTTCGGCCATCCAGGTGACAGGTGTTTGCGTGCGCCGCGATGCCACGCGTCAGCGAATACGAATTCGTGAAACCTGTGATGGGATCGCTCCGCTACTGGAAATAGAATCAAAGGTGACTGATGACGACATAAAATTAAGCGATGCCTTCCTGGCACCTGGATATGGAATAGCGGGTCATGCCACTTTAGGGGCCATTGTTCTCGGTGCACAAACAGAAGGACTAATGCTCGATCCGGTCTATAGCGGCAAGGCGATGGCCGCAGTGATTCATCATGCGAAATTAGCGGATGACAGTTCCACGTTCATATTCCTGCACACGGGCGGGACGCCAGCTATCTTCGCGTATCAGAAAGCTATTGAAGAAGCGCTGGCAGAATTTTAGGGACACCCAGCTTCCTGGCTTTCATTTCCCGATCTTTGGATGCAGCCGGTCAAGTACCTGCACGCGGTTTTTCAGTCCAGTGCCAGACCGA
>CAZDFI010000187.1:514-1628 GCA_964504725.1 uncultured Enterobacteriaceae bacterium | reverse complement strand
GGGTCATCAATAGATCAAAGGATTTTACCCCTTCCTATCGAGTACCGTCTACCTCTCCCACTCCCTAGCTTTGCAGTTTTTTCGGCGGCCCATCAGTTGAGCTGATGGATTTAACCGAAAACTTACAAAGCAGGCTACGGATGCTTTAGGCCCAATAATCCTCCTGACCACTTGAGGTGCTGGTTTTACCGCGGCGGCTGACACCAGAACTTGCCCACCCCTTATTCGTCGGTGGTGTTATGACTGACAAAAGATTCCTTTAGCAGGAAACACTCGGATTAACCTTGTCGTGCTTTCGCACATTGCAAAGTTTTCTCGCCTGCTGCGCCCCATAGGGCCTGGGTCCGTGTCTCAGTACCCATCTCCGGGCTTCTCCTCTCAGAGCCCGTACCTGTAATAGCCTTGGTGGGCCATTACCTCACCAACAAGCTGATAGACCGCAGTCCCATCCTATGGCGAAATTCATTTGAACCATAAACCGTTCCAGGCATAATGATCTATCGAGTATTATTCTCAGTTTCCCGAGGTTATCCTCGTCCATAGGTTAGATTGACTACGTGTTACTGAGCCGTCTGCCTTGTATTGCTACAAAAACTCGCATGGCTTAGTATCAATCCGATAGCAGTCAGGTCCGGCAGGATCAACCGGATTCTGAATTATAGAAAGTAACATTGTACTTATTTGGAATTGGACGGAATGCACATAATCTTCACGATTCAGATTTGATCATATGATCAGATCCTCATATTGTATGCGTAACTGGAGGCTTGTAAATCATAAAATGGCCCATTACCATACTTCATCACAAGCGCCGCTCTTGCGTTACGTATGCAAAAACTCGAATCATGACCAGTTAATATAAACCCTGATTAAGTTACCCGATCTTTAGGTTATTTTGCGATCAATTATATCTAAAAGGAATGCCGTTTTCATTAATTGAAAAATTACATTTCAGAATACAAACGAAAGACAAAAAAATCTGCCAAGCTGTTTTCACTTTCCAAAAAATATCACATCAATGGAGTTTCTCATAACATTAGATTTTTTGAACCATATCCATTTGTCACAAAAGCAGGACGTGGTAAGTATCTCATCGATGTTGATTCTAACAAAT
>CAZDFI010000187.1:0-504 GCA_964504725.1 uncultured Enterobacteriaceae bacterium | reverse complement strand
TTATTGGATGGGCCACTGGGCCCTAGTTTTAGGCCATTCTCCAGACCCTGTCAAAAAGGAGCTCCGAAAACAACTTGATTCCAGCTGGATGCATGGTACTGTAAATGAGAATACAATTCGACTTTCAGAAATTTTAGAAAAAACCATTCCAGTTGCTGAAAAGATTCGATATGTGGTAACTGGGACAGAGGCCACAATGTATGCCACTAGAATTGCCAGGTCTGTAACTGGCAAAAAAATCATTGCCAAAATTGATGGAGGGTGGCATGGATATACCTCGGAATTGTTAAAGACTGTGAACTGGCCATTTTCTGAATCTGAAAGTAGCGGTCTAGTTGATGAAAAACACATTGTGTCTATACCATTAAATGATTTGGAAAAATCACTGGAAATTTTAAATTCTGTAAAAAATGATCTTGCATGCACCATAATCGAACCCTTTCTTGGCGGAGGAGGATGCATTCCTGCTACTCAAGATTATCTTTTAGGAATTCAAGAATTTGT
>CAZDFI010000186.1:0-1720 GCA_964504725.1 uncultured Enterobacteriaceae bacterium | reverse complement strand
CTGGAATCATTGTTGTGAGTGTCCTTTAAAATAAGACATATCTACTCCAGCCTTGGTCAGGGCATCGGCGACTTCAGGAGGCATATAATTTTCATCGTGTTTCGCCAGAACTTCGAATGCCTCGAATTGGCCATCAGTTTGCAGCTTGCCATTTGCTACGATGCCCTGACCCTCACGGAAAAGGTCGGGTAATATGCCATCAAAGACAACTGTGATGTTCTCCATAGTGTCTGTGAGAACAAACTGAACAATCAGACTTTCCGGATCTCGCACGACACTGCCTTCTACAACCAGGCCACCAACACGAAAGGATCTTGTCTGGGGAGCCTCACCAGCCGTTATCTGGCTCGGGCTATAGAAATACAAGAGATTTTCCTGGAAGGCTTTAAGGCCCAGCATAGTTGCTGCAGTCACACCAATAATAATAAAGGTCGCTGTAATTAGAAGCTTTTGTCGACGTGGATTCATGATTGGTTTTTACGTTTTGTTTTTTTAGCAATGGATTTAAGCAGTTGTTTCTCCCTACGTAGCGGGATGATGATATTCAGGACAAGGACAATAAAAGCCAGACCGTAAGCGGACCATACATATAACGCATAACCACCCATATGAAAAAAATCATGCATTCTTTGAGTACCCCTTTTGAGCAAGTTTACCGGCCCACGAACTGTTACGTTCAAACATTAAAATTTCAGAGCGGGCCCGGACAAGCACCATTGAAATGTAAAAGCATTTGAAGGCAACTGCCATCAGTAACAATGGAATCAACATGCTGATATGAATTGATGGGGCATCCATTTTACTTACTGTTGCGCCCTGATGCAGGGTACTCCACCATTCCACCGAGTAGTGGATGATGGGTATATTAACGACACCTATCATGGCCAGAACAGCACCGGCACGCGCCGCCATGCGATGGTCCTCAATGGCAGACTGGAGCGCCATATAACCCAGGTAAAGAAATAGTAAAATCAATTCGGAGGTCAAACGTGCATCCCACACCCACCAGGTTCCCCACATGGGTTTACCCCACAGCGAACCCGTTGCCAGGGCAAGAAAAGTAAATGATGCACCTATGGGTGCGCTACCTCGTGCAATTGCATCGGCTATCTTTACTTTCCATACATACCCGATAAAACCGGCAGATGCCATCACCATATAGATGAAAAGGGACATCCATGCACTGGGGACATGAATATAGATTATCCTGACGCTTTCGCCCTGCTGATAATCAGGGGGGGACCAGAACAATCCGCCAGCCAGACCAGTAATTATCAATAACACACAAGCCCAGCCAAACCAGGGAGCCAATTTGCATGACAATAGATAAAAATTCTCTGGTGCAGTGTATTTATGAAATCTCTCAAACATATCTAACCAAACCGTATTCGTAATGAAAGCGCCGTTGCAAACGGTGCCAATGTAATTGCCAATACCAAAATAGCACTGATGAAATAAACTTCACCTGTAAAACCTAATCCTTGTGATGCATTGTTAACAGCGGCTACTGAAAAAATAAGCAAGGGAATGTAAAGAGGCAATATGATCAGGGAGAGTAACATACCCCCTCCGCGCAAGCCTACCGTCAATGCCATAGCTGCCGATCCTACCAGACTTAAAACAGGGGTCCCTAGCAACAGTGTGATCAACATGGCTATCAGGGACTCCGATGACAAACCAAATATAACCCCAAGAAACATGCTGGCGATAATCAGCGGGA
>CAZDFI010000185.1:0-1982 GCA_964504725.1 uncultured Enterobacteriaceae bacterium | reverse complement strand
TCAATCAATCTATTTAGAGATGAATAACTGGCAATAACACATGAGCATTCTGCAAACCCCAAGTCCAGAAATTACCCTGTAGTTTTCCAGCCTCTGTCGTCATCAGGGCTTTTTTTAAACGTTCGGCGTAACCCTGGTGGCAACTCCCGCAAGTTTTGTCGGCTATCCAGATGGAACCTGGATCAGGATAGAAGTCTTCAGGGCCACCGCCCTGTTTGGTCATCTTTTCTGGTAACCCGGAATGGGCCTCTTCCACTGTTATCGCTGTAGGCCTTCCGCCATGGCAAACTACGCAACCACCGGGATCATTAAATGGTTTCGCTATTGCTTTGATGGTTGCCATCATGCCGCCATCTGAAAAGGGTTCTATTCCCTCGTGACAAGACAGACAGCCTTTCTCATTTGTAAGTTTCTCGGAAACAGATTGATCATCTGTAAAAACAGATGATGTAAAAAGAAGAATACTGAAGAAAATGAAAAGCCTAGCTTTCATATGCTGATAGTTTCTTTTTATTGTTTTCGAGTTTAATTTCTTAGTCTGAAAAATATAGCTCATATTTAAGCTAAATTCATGAATTAGAAGAATTAATTTATTATGAATGTCCACTTTGGGTCGGTAGCAGTATAATAACATTTCCATTGCCCATGAAAAGCAGACATTTTTATAGAAAGCATCAAGAAATTCATATAAAGAAAGAGAGTTCTATTACTTTCTCCCATCGCTAATGTCATTGAGTTAAAAAATGCTTGTTAAAGAAATTCTGAGATGACTCTAGCCCTTCCTCAGTGAGGACAACCGATTTGTTTTTGTTAACCGGGTTTTGAATAAATCCTTTTTCATGTAGCCTATTCATTACTTCAAAATCAATCTGTTTCCATGCGAAGCATCTGTCATGCAAAGTTAACTGTAATAAAGCCAAAGCAACCTCATCTATTTTATCTTTATCAATATCCATAGCTTCATTCCTTATCTTTTACATTCGATCATAGTATTAAATCAGATTCCTGTCATGAAATCGGAGGAATCAAATCATGTATTTATTTAATCAAAACCATATTAATAGTCGTTCATGGAACAAAGGTAAATTACTAGGGCAAAAAGCACCACTCAAACTAAAAGAAATCTGGGCGATTCGTATCAGGTTACAACTTAACAATCGTATTCGAGATTTGGCAATGTTTAACCTGGCCTTGGATAGTAAGTTGAGAGGGTGCGATCTTGTGAAGATAAGAATCAGTGATTTGATGCAAGGTGGCAGTATCATGGATCGTGCAATGGTCATTCAGCAAAAAACCAAACAGCCTGTGCAATTTGAAATAACGAAACAAACCAAAGAGTCTATCCAAAATTGGATTGATGAAGTGGGATTGGAATACTATGACTATCTTTTTCCAAGTTGTATAAATCGCGGACATCATCTTTCGACACGCGCATATGCACGGATTGTCAAACTATGGGTCGCACTGATATGGCTTGATCCAAGCGGTTACGGAACCCACTCGTTACGCCGCACAAAAGCATCCCTAATATACAAAAAGACTAAAAACATTAGAGCTGTTCAATTGTTACTTGGTCATACGAAACTTGAAAGCACTGTGCGTTATCTTGGTATCGAAGTTGATGATGCCCTGGAACTAGCAGAGCAAACGGAGATTTGAACAAACCTGTCAGTTGCGGTCACCAGTTTGGCCGCTTCTGGCATTCATAAAGAAATAATGTCTGCTTTTCATGATTTCTATAAATGTTAATATGCTGCTACCGACCCGAAAGCAGCAGGTTCGTATAATCTGATTTAGCTTCCAATAACCAGCGAAAGCGGACGTTCAGGAAAAATAGCGTTAGGGCTGATATTGTTTTAGCCTAGCT
The DNA here is from genome assembly GCA_964504725.1 of uncultured Enterobacteriaceae bacterium. GTDB lineage: Bacteria > Pseudomonadota > Gammaproteobacteria > Eutrophobiales > Eutrophobiaceae > SMWN01. The sequence goes on along the minus strand of CAZDFI010000185.1, from coordinate 115 downwards.
TATTTTTCATTGATGGCGATGGTCCTGAGGCGCAGGATTAATGCAAAAATTATTTACTTTAAGCTGAAAACGATGAGCCACAACCACAGGTCGACGTCGCATTGGGATTACGTAT
>CAZDFI010000184.1:0-2013 GCA_964504725.1 uncultured Enterobacteriaceae bacterium | reverse complement strand
CCATTCATGGCTAATTGTTCCAGTAAGGTTTCAGGCACACCGACTGGTGCAGCAGAGACAATAATGCCATCAAATGGAGCATATTTAGACCACCCTATATTACCATCGCCACATTTTACACGGACGTTATTGCATTTTAATAAGCGTAATTTTTGACGTGCTTTTTTTAACAAGGCATCAATACGTTCGATACTGTAAACATGATCGACCAGTTGCGCCAATATAGCAGTCTGGTATCCACACCCTGTGCCCACTTCCAGCACATTTTTAATGCCACCTGCTGCCAGAAGGACTTCAACCATTCTTGCAACAATATAGGGTTGTGAAATTGTCTGATTATAGCCAATAGGCAGTGCCGTATTTTCGTAAGCCCTGCTGGCCAGTGCTTCATCTACAAATATATGTCTTGGTGTGTTCATCATCACTGATAACACATCTTCAGAGGCAATCTCCATCTCCCTCAGCTTCGCAATGAGTCTGGAGCGCGTTCTTTGAGAAGTCATCCCGATGCCTTGCAGATCAACATTCATCTCTGTATTTTTCCTGATTGTTGACCAAAAGTTGTGCCAACCCACTGAGTGATATCCTCGATAACACTATATTTCGTTAAATCAACCTGCAATGGTGTGATTGACACATTATTATTGTTAATTGCATAAAAATCCGTTCCCGGACCTGCATCCTGTTCCGGTCCAACAGGACCGACCCAATATAAAGGACGCCCTCTGGGATCTTCAGACTTGATTACGGGCTCCGATTTATGTCGGTTACCAAGACGAGTCACTTCGAATTCACCAATTTTCTCATAGGGGATATCTGGCACATTTACGTTAAGCAATAATTCCGTATCAATAGTCAGTACGGGCAATGATTCGATCAGTTCCAATACGACTCTTACTGCTGTATCGAAATAAACAGGGTCATGACTTGCCAATGCCTTGCTTGCTAACGAAATGGCAATTGCAGGGCAACCTAAAAACCGGGCTTCCATGGCGGCCGCTACAGTCCCCGAATACAGTACATCATCTCCAAGATTTGCGCCTGCATTAATCCCACTTAGAACCATATCAGGTTCCTTCTCTAATAAACCTGTTATTGCCAGATGTACGCAGTCCGTAGGAGTCCCATCGACGTAAATAAACCCGTTGTCGGCCGTATGCGTATGGATAGGAGCATCAAGTGTGAGCGAGTTACTGGCGCCACTTCGATCACGGTCTGGCGCCACAACAGACACCTCGCCTGATTTTTCAAGTGCTTCCGCGAGAACTCTTAATCCTGTTGCCTGGTAACCATCATCATTACTTAGTAAATAGTGCATTGTGAGAATTTATTTAGTGAGCAAAAATTCCAGTAATGCTTTTTGAGCATGCAATCGATTTCCAGCTTCATCCCAAACGACACTTTGATTACCATCGATAATATCTGCAGTGACTTCTTCCCCTCTGTGTGCAGGCAAACAATGCATGAATAGTGCGTCATCGTTCGCCAATGCCATCAATTCTGCATTTACCTGATAGGGGGCAAAAACTCCGGCACGTTCATCAGCTTCCTGCTCCTGCCCCATGCTTGTCCAGACGTCCGTCACCACAAGATCGGCATCTTTGACTGCGATCCTGGCATCAGAAAAATAGTCAACACTATCTGATACCGAGTGAACTATTTTTTCAGAGGGAAGATAACCTTCGGGACAGGCAAATCGTAAATGAAATCCATATAAATGCGCAGCGTTGATATAGGAATGGCACATATTATTACCATCACCCAACCAGGCAACTGTTTTACCCTCTATTGAACCTCTATGTTCATAATAGGTTTGCATATCAGCCAATAATTGACAGGGATGATAAGTATCAGACAAGCCATTAATAACAGGCACACTTGCATATTTTGCTAAACACTCAATTTTTTCGTGTTCAAATGTGCGGATCATAATAGCATCGACCATTTTCGATAATACCCTCGCAGTATCTTCAATGGGCTCGCCCCGTCCAAGTTGCGTGCCGTCGGGAGACA
>CAZDFI010000183.1:0-2111 GCA_964504725.1 uncultured Enterobacteriaceae bacterium | reverse complement strand
TTAGTTCCAGACATTTTCAACCGCCTATATCCGTATAGGCGTCCTGCGTTGCTCTACCTCCTACATCCCTGTAGTCGTGTACATAGCCACTCCTGTGCATCCATGCACCCGTGGCATACCGTACATCCTGTACATAAAAAAGGGGAAAGTTAACTTTCCCCTTCACACTGGTTAAATTTCCTGGTACTTAAGCTGTAAGGCTGGATTTTGCCATATTAGCAAGTTCTGAAAATGCCGCTTTATCGGCAACAGCAAGCTCTGCAAGAATTTTACGATCGACTTCGACATCAGATTTATTCAAACCATCTATCAAACGACTGTATGACAATCCATTCTCACGAGCAGCAGCATTAATTCGGGCAATCCATAAACTTCTGAATACGCGTTTTTTCGTACGACGATCCCGGTAGGCATATTGACCAGCCTTGGTAACAGCTTGCTTGGCAACACGATAAACATTTTTACGCCGTCCACGGTAGCCTTTAGCTTGTTCTAAAACTTTTTTGTGTCTGGCATGCGCGGTAACTCCGCGTTTTACTCTTGGCATTTCTACACTCCCTAACTATACGGTAACATACGCGCAACCGATTTCTGGTCGTGATCATGAATAGCAATGATGCTACGCAATTGACGCTTACGCTTGGTACTCTTACTGGTCAGGATATGACTCCTGAATGATTGGCGATGCTTGAATTTTCCTGAAGCGCTCTTTGAAAAACGTTTCGCTGCACCACGGTTAGTCTTGATTTTTGGCATATGCCTTCTTGCTCCAATTATACAAAATTATCTTTAGCTATTTCTTTGGTCCCATAACCATGACCATCTGACGACCTTCCATCTTCGGGAATTGTTCTATATTCCCAAATTCATCAAGGTCTGTTTCAATTCTTTTCAGCATCTTGGCCCCTAATTCTTGATGGGCCATTTCACGTCCTCTAAATCTCAATGTGATTTTTACTTTGTCACCCTGATTCAGAAATTTAATCAGGTTGCGCAATTTAATTTGATAATCGCCCTCTTCTGTACTTGGACGTATCTTGATCTCCTTAACCTGAATTTGTTTTTGCTTCTTCTTGGAAGCTTGTTTTTTCTTGGTCTGTTCAAAAACAAACTTGCCGTAATTCATGATTCGGCAAACTGGTGGCTCCGCCGTAGGAACAATTTCCACTAAATCCAGTTCAACTTCATCAGCCATAGTAAGGGCGTCTTGTATAGTCACTACACCTACTTGTTCTCCATCCTTAGCAATGAGCCTTATTTCGGGAGATGTTATCTCTTCGTTTAGACGCGTCTTTTTATCTACAGCGATTTGTTATTCCTCCAGTTTAGAACGACCAAAAACAGAACGACCTAGGCACGCAATATCGTCTTCAAGACGCTGAATGAATGTGTTAATTGGCATACTGCCCAGATCCTCTCCATTACGCGTACGCACGGCCACTGTATTATTTTCAACTTCACGTGCCCCAATGACCAATTGATATGGAACGCGCTGAATTGCGTGCTCGCGGATTTTAAGCCCGATCGTCTCATTTCTCAAGTCAAGATCGGTTCTGAATCCTTGTTTTTTCAAGCTTTCTGCTATTTCAGTCGCAAATTCAGCCTGATTCTCAGTCAAACTGATCACAACGACCTGGGTTGGTGCTATCCAGGTCGGAAAAGTGCCTGCGTAATGTTCAATTAAAATTCCAATAAATCGCTCCATCGAACCAAGAATCGCCCGGTGAATCATGACCGGAACCTGCTTCGAACCATCTTCAGCAATATAACTCGCATCTAACCTGCCGGGCATGGAAAAATCAACCTGAATGGTGCCACACTGCCAGGCTCTGCCAATGCTATCTTTCAGGACAAAATCAATTTTTGGCCCATAAAAGGCACCTTCACCTGGTTGTAGTTTCCAGTCCAATCCCTTGCTCTGAACGGCAATATTTAATGCATCTTCCGCACGATCCCACTGCTCATCTGAACCGACACGTTGCTCAGGCCTTGTAGATACGGCAACCGAGATATCTTCAAAGCCAAAATCGTGATAAGTCTGAAAGGTCAGATCAATCAGTGCTGTGACCTCTTCTTGTATCTGCTCTTCAGTACAAAAGATATGCGCATCA
>CAZDFI010000182.1:0-2220 GCA_964504725.1 uncultured Enterobacteriaceae bacterium | reverse complement strand
AGAAGGTATGATATTTACCATTGAACCAATGATTAATATGGGCAAGAGGCATGTGAAACTACTTCCTGATGGATGGACCGTCGTCACCAAGGACAGGAGCCTTTCAGCGCAATGGGAGCATACGATTCTTGTCACATCTGAAGGACACGAGGTGCTGACCAGGCGAGATGATGAAGTATTCTAAAAATGGCTAATATTTTTTCAGCTTCAGTAAATCACGAATCACATGTTGATGAGAAATTTTTGTTCAATCGTGAAGCCTTCACAAAATCAGTAGAACTATCAAAATCTCCTATACAGCCTTTTAAAGAAGCGCTAGATCACGGAGCCCAAACACTCAGCGATGCTTTTGATGCCGGATTTAACGTCGTAGAACTGGTACACAAACGTGCATGGCTGGTTGACCAGCTTCTAATCCATGCCTGGCAATTAATAATTACCCGTGAAGATCTGGCATTGGTGGCTGTTGGTGGCTATGGACGAGGGGAACTTCACCCCGCCTCCGATATTGATTTAATGATTTTGGAGAAGTCCAGAAGGAATAAAGAAGCCAATCAGCAGATCCAGCAATTCCTGGCCTTTCTTTGGGACATTGGCCTTGAAGTGGGCCAGAGCGTTCGTACCGTCAAGGATTGTGTTATTGAAGGTCGAGCTGATATCACAGTAGCCACAAACATCATGGAATCGCGCCTGCTGATAGGTCAATTAAAATTATTCAAATCTATGCGTAAGTTAACAGGGTCGACTAAAATTTGGCCGACTAAAAAATTTTTCAAGGCAAAGTGGCAGGAACAAATAGACCGCCATGAGAAATATGCCAATACTGAGCATAGTCTTGAACCTAATATCAAGGAAGGCCCCGGTGGTTTAAGAGATATCCAGATGATTGGCTGGGTTGCCAAGCGCCATTTTGGCGTTGAGAGCCTCTCTGATCTGATTAAACATGATTTTCTAACTGAAGAAGAATATCAAACGCTCTATGCAGGACAGACTTTTCTATGGCGTATCCGTTATGCACTGCATAATCTGACAGGTCGTCATGACAACAGACTTTTGTTTGAATATCAACGCCACATAGCGCAGATCTTCGGCTTTCACGCTGAAGATAACAGCGGCATTGAACAATTCATGAAGATGTACTACCAAACGGTACGAGAATTGAGTCGTCTCAACGAAATGCTGTTGCAGCACTTTCAGGAAGCGATTATCTATGCAACACGCAGGGAAAAGATTAAGCCCGTCAACAAGCGTTTCCAGATCCGCAATGATTTTATCGAAGTCTGTCATGATCAGGTTTTTGAATGGCACCCTTTCGCATTACTTGAGATATTTCTGCTTAAACAACAAACCCTTTCAATCAAAGGCATCCGCGCCAGCACCATTCGATTGATTCGGCAATATTCACACCTGATTGATGATGATTTCAGAAACGATATTCGTAATAAAAGTCTGTTCATGGAAATCATTCGACAACCAAGATACGTCGGTCATGAACTTCGTCGTATGCACCGTTACGGCATACTCAGTAAATATCTGCCGGCCTTTGCTCAGATTGAAGGGCAAATGCAATTCGATCTTTTCCATGTATACACTGTCGATGAACATATTCTTTTTGTGGTTCAGAATATGCGACATTTTGGGCTACCAGAATATGCTGACACCTACCCTCTCTGTCAGAAGATTCTAAAAACAATACCCAAACAGGAATTGCTCTATCTCGCCGGCATGTTTCATGATATTGCTAAAGGCCGACAAGGGGATCATTCAAAGTTAGGTATAAAAGATGCTGTTGATTTCTGTCAAAAGCACGGTCTAAGTACTTATGATGCAGAGCTTGTCGGTTGGCTGGTTGAGAATCACCTTATCCTGTCAAAAACAGCACAACGCGAAGATATTTATGATCCTGAAGTAATTAATAAATTTGCGGTAAAAATGGGAGATCGGGAACACTTAAATTATCTGTACTTGTTAACTGTTGCTGATGTCAACGGCACAAATCCTGAATTATGGAATACCTGGAAAAGCACTATATTCAGTCAACTCTATAGTGAAACGACACGTGCACTCAGACGAGGTCTGGAAAATCCGTTCAACAAGGAAGATCGGATCAGGAAAACCAAACATACTACCTTTGAACTGGTGGGGAAAAGGACGAAATCAAAATTCGATATTGATCAGCTCTGGGCGTCACTCGGCGAAGACTATTTCGTTCGCTATTCA
>CAZDFI010000181.1:0-2416 GCA_964504725.1 uncultured Enterobacteriaceae bacterium | reverse complement strand
AATAATCCACCGGAAAACTCTAATTTAGCCTGGAACTAAAAAGGGGAGGTTTACAGATGGACCAGTCGAGTATTTTGATCCATATGAAGATGCATCAAATAACCCATTATTTATGGCAGGGCTGTGCAAGGACTTTTCTTTTGCTTATCAGATGGAGTGGAGATTCCATTGGTCATCATTAAAAGGTGCCACAACTTCTGGTTATATCAATCTTTCTCTGGGTTCACTATCTGACATAGCAGTATTAATCCATAGATCCACCATTTAGGAGATTAATAAATTCCACTCAATTGGTACAAATCCAATTCACTCACAACTGAAAGGAGTCAGTCATGCTCATATTTACCCGCCCAAAAAACCAATCAGTATTCATCAACGATGATACCAAAGTTATTGTGCTTGGTATTGAAAGCGGTCAAGTTAGACTCGGATTTGAAGCACCTGGTGATGTGGAGATTATGAGAGAGGAGTTTGCTGGAGAAGGATTAGCTATAATCGTTAATGCCTTCCTATCTTGTGATGCATTTATCATTCTTCAAATTTAATTTGTGATGCACCTAACATTCATTTGTCTCAATCACGAGTAATATTGTGACCATGAAGATGAATTCAGGAGTATTGAAATGACTAGATTACGCGTAGAAACAGCAACTTTTCCAAATACCGGCAAGGTTTATGCTGAACTGTATTACCCGGAAGATGAGCTAGTCCCCATTGCTATAACCGGACCGATTTATCCGAATCGAGAAGAAGCAGTTAAGCAATCTTGTGTAATGTTTGAGTGCTGGATGTCGCTTCTGGCTGCGGAGAATGGTAAGGATTAATCATGGCAACATTGGCATACATCATATTAGCTATTTTCTTGATAAACGCATATCGAGTTTATCTTTTATTCACTTAGATGAATCCATCAATGGTGGCGACACTGCAAACCAGGAAATAGGAAGATTAGCCCATATAGGTACCGTTCCCTTCGTCTAGTGGCCCAGGAAGCTTGCCTCTTGACTAATAATTAGTACGTTCCAGATATATTGCAACGTATGCTCTGCGCTTTTGTTCTACCCTGGTTTTTTCTTTGCCCTTACTTATCTCTTTTTGCTCGGTTATTTCGATGGACGGATCAACAATCTGCAACAACGACCATCCATCAGCATAAAGCTCGGCTAATGAGCTATATTTACCCCTGGAGGATGCTATCGGCCCGTCACACACCAATTGAGTAATCAGGATAGGTAAATTATAGTAAACCTTGTTATTTAGTGGTTCAGCGTCAATAACACACACAGCAAGATCTTTAACGATGTCCTGCTCTTTAACGATGTCCTGCTCTTTAATGATGTCCTGCTCTTTAACGATATCCAGAATTTCTTTAACAAGCTCTTGTCTTGATTGCGTATTAATCGCACCTATCGTCGGAACCACCTCCACGCCAAAATAAATGAGCGTCCCTAATATAGTAAACAACATAACCAATTCTAGAATTTTACTTTGATTCTGCATATACATTAATTTATCTAAACTTCCAGGATATTTGAGGCTACACCATTATATAAAAAGGGGCGGTGTACACGTACGTACACCGCCCCTTCAAGATTAGAGATTGATTATTTAGACCGTATACATTCCAATAACTACCAGCTATAACCCACGCCAGCGCCAAATGTGTGAGTATCGGAACTGATACCGGCACCAATCTTTATTTTGATCGCTTCCGTCATTCTGGCATTCAATCCTATTGCTGCCGCACTTTCACCTTCGTAATGACCAAGACCGACACCGATGGCAAAACGATGGTTCATTAGAGGCTCAGGAATCATTGACAGTGCTGTCACAGAAGCGATACCCCCTTGCAGTTCTTTTTCAAGTCTCTGAAGTTGTGAAAAATTGACGGCATCTGTCGATGCTGTGCCAGCTGCGATTCCATGAAGTTGAACTGCTGAGGTCGGATTTCCGAGTCCATCATCTACACCGAAAGTAGCACCATTATCATCTAGCAGCAGTGCTGTAGATGATGAACCACCACTTAAGGTGGTTGATGATTTCCCTACTCTCAGGCCGTGAGCATTACCCCCGCCATTCGTAACCAGAACATTTGCAGCATCAGCTGTCAGATCCACGGATGAGGTGGTGCTTCCATAAGTCGAGTTCAATGAAATCCCGTTTCCGCCTGAAGCCTGAACATTCAGGCCGCCAGATCCGATATTCGCTGTTTGTACATTAAGCGTACCGTCTGCGGTAGAGGTATCAAGTAAGCCAATTCGGGTCACATTGCTGCCGATGTCGGTGGCATTGCTGGTGATCGCCGTTGCGTTAGTACCGATGTCGGTGGCATTGCTGGTGATCGCCGTGGCGTTAGTACCGATGTCGGTGGCATTGCTGCCGATCGCCGTTACGTTAGTACCGATGTCGGTGGCAT
>CAZDFI010000180.1:0-2434 GCA_964504725.1 uncultured Enterobacteriaceae bacterium | reverse complement strand
CCCCTCAATCTGCTTCAATAAACTACGATATTGAATTAATCTTTCCTGCGCACCTGCGACGATCTTGTCTATTTTCCCTTGAGATTTTTGGTTTGCTTCTATTTTCTTTTCACCAATAGACTGTATTTGTTCGAGATTGGCGGCGAGTGTGCCATGAGATAAAAATACGAATGTAATGCCAAAGACTACATTTCTAAACCATGTATATGTACTGCGATTCATCGTGACTACCTTCCGTAAATTGGAAATATTTTCTAATTTTATTTCATTATATTATAAATGCATCAAGATACTATTGTGTCCTGTGAATCCGCTTATCAAGCAACCTCAGAATCAGAATAATCAACCAGGGTTGCCTTGTAAGTTTCGCGGGGCAAGGTTCCGTAGGGAACTATCGAGATTTCAGTGGACACCATCAAGCGCGAGCGTATTTCTATTGTCATCCGTTCCTTCAAGCCTTCCGGTACTGTCTTTACTGCTTGTGCCAGTTCCACCACCAGAGGTAATGGTGGCGTTTGCGAGATACCACGTATTTTTGGTTTTATCAGGAAAGTTTCTCCCACATCTGGACTGAATTCATGCAGGATGCTTCTTATCGCCGAAGGGAACAGATTTACACCACGAACAATCAGCATATCATCTGTCCGTCCAATACATCTTATTCTGGGACCGGTCCTTCCTGTAGGATTGCTTTGCATATTAACAATCACATGATCCCGGCTGCGGAAGCGCAACAAGGGCATAGCCTGGTGCATTAGTGAAGTATAGATCAATTCACCTTCTGCTTCATGTTCCCATGGCAGAATTTTACCACTCTGCGGATCGACCAATTCCACATGAACAAAACCTCGTGCGATAAAATTCATTCCCCCAGCATCATCATCTTCGGCCCATACTGATAACGAAATATCTCCTATACCCATCGATTCTCGTACTTTGCAGCCAAATGCGGTCTCAATTTTATCCCGTATCATCGGATCGCCACCACCTGGCTCACCTGCTGTTATCATGTTTTTGATACCCAGGGAATTTGTATTGATACCATGCTGATGGCACCAATCAATCATGTATAAAGCATAGGATGGTGTACAACTGATGCCATCAGCATGCATCCTTTGCACTGCTGTAATCAAGCGCTCAGTGTTGCCCGTGCCAACAGGAATGACCGTGCAACCCAGTTTATCGAAACCAGAATAGATCGCCCCGGCAACAAACGGACCCGCATTAAAACCCACAACCAGTCGATGATCCGGTGTAAACCCGGCTGCGGTGTATCCTCGTGCGACATTGCTTGCCAAAACAACAAAACTAGTAATCATTATATTTGGAGTAGTAACAGCCTTAGGAACCCTCGGCATTAATGTTTCCGCTCCCGTTGCAGGTTTGGGATTGACTGGTTTTGCTCTGGGTTTTGCATTGAAAGACACTATTTCTAATTTACTGGCTGGAGTGCTGATCCTGATTTACCATCCGTTTAATATAAATGACCGCATTAAAATCGCGAGTCATGAAGGCAAAGTAATCTCAATCGATCTACGCTATACGGAAATAGAAGGTGAAGAAAGCATAGTTTTGATACCAAATTCAAAATTATTTACGGAACCAATAATTATTTTTAAAATGTAACAGTAAATAGAATAGGGTCAGTTACTGACTAGTCGCCATTCGGCCAGGAGCGGACATTTAATTCAAAATTCAAGACCTGAACCCGCTTACAGTCTGAAGGTTGATTTGGTTGTTAGGCATCAATTTGACCGAAGGCACCATGTTTTAGATCATCTTCCACCTTGGTTGGCAACATTGAGTAAGTGATAAGTTACAATGTCTTAGACAACTATTTAGATGCAAACTGCGTCGAATTGTCCAGGTAATTAATGTACTACAGCAGTTAATTGTATTATGATGCAGTGCAGTCGGTATTGCTATCAAGGTTGTCCAAAATAAAAAACTTGTTTAGCAGGTAGGGCAAGCGACCCCCCCCCCAATAGTTCTGCAATTTATAAAGAGCATCGCCAGTACTCATTACTATATAAAAGGTCGTGTTTTAGAGGTCTGCGGACGCTTGTTCAGATTAAGAATTTATCTCATTATTAGGAGGAGAAACAGAAATGATTAAGGTAGCCGTTGTTGGTGTTGGTAACTGTGCCAGTTCCCTCATTCAGGGCATTGCGTTCTACAAGGGCAGTAAAGCTAATGAATCTTCCGGCCTCATGCACCCCAGGATCGGCAAGTGGAGTGTCAGCGACATTGAAATTGTGGCCGCGTTTGACATTGATCGCCGCAAGGTCGGCAAGCCAGTGGAAGAAGCTATCTTTGCCAAACCGAACTGTACCATGGTTTTCCAGAAGGCCTTGCCGGTCTCAGGGGTTAAGGTGCAGATGGGACCGATCCTCGATGGGGTGGCGGGGCACATGGCTGATTATCCGGAAGATTT
>CAZDFI010000179.1:0-2440 GCA_964504725.1 uncultured Enterobacteriaceae bacterium | reverse complement strand
AATTGCATGGCATACCAAATCAATCGCCGAGAATACAAAACATCAATACCCCTTAATTAAAGTGCGTCAACAAGCTATTCGAGGGGGTACAGAAATATTTGTATACATGGAAAATCAAGACAATATATTTGCCACAATAACACGTGTATTGGATCAACTTGGCCTCACCATTGTCGATGCAAGGATAATTACCTCAGCGCACGGATTTACACTGGACACCTTTATTGTTCTGGATAAATCAGGTGAGGCAATTAAAGAGAAACACCAGAGGAAAGATATTGTAAACAAGCTCAACGATGCGTTATCCAGGCTGGAGCAACGCATTAAAAAGATATCGCGCCCACGATCACGAAAACAGAAAGTATTCCCAATTCCAACAACCGTCCATTTCACACAGGATGAAGAAAATCATCGAACAGTTATGGAAGTAATTGCCTCGGACAGGCCGGGATTTCTATCACGGGTCGGTATTGCTTTGGCAGGATGTAATGTCCGTATTCAAGGCGCCAAGATAGCGACCTATGGTTCACGTGTTGAAGATATTTTTTTCATCACCGACAAAAATGATAAGCCAATCACCGACCCCATTAAATTTGAAAGCTTAACGAATTTCATTATTGACACACTTTCCTGATAAAGATGTTAACACCCCCACCTCTTTCAGAAAATGAATTACTTGAAAGTGCATCCAGAATTTCTGGAAAAACGTTACAACAAATTGCCAATCAACATGGTATCGAAACACCAGACAATCAACTCCACCACAAAGGCTGGGTCGGACAATTACTTGAACTCAGTCTCGGTGCAACAGCCAGTTCGCTACCCGAACCCGATTTTCAATATATCGGTGTTGAATTGAAATCCTTACCGCTAATTAAAAATGGCACACCGAAAGAGTCCACCTATGTCTGTGCAATCAACCTCACGCAAATCGAATCGCAGTGGGAAAAATCTTTAGTCAAACGCAAACTTTCGCGCGTCTTGTGGTTACCGATAGAAGCAGATCCTGATATACCGTTAGCTGCGAGGCGAATTGGCTCGGCCATCCTTTGGAGTCCAGACAAAGAACAGGAAGCCACACTGAGGCGCGACTGGGAAGAACTCATGGACATGATCGCCACAGGTGAGCTGGAACAGATCACTGCCCATCAGGGACAATATCTCCAGGTACGTCCTAAAGCAGCAAACACCAAAACCCTAACTAAAGGCATCGACAGTGAGGGAGAAGAAATCCTCACCCTGCCCCGTGGCTTTTATTTAAGAACGACACTGACGAATCAAATACTGCATCATGCCACCTAATAAAAATGACATTAACATTAAATAGAAAACTCTCAATTGCGCCGATGATGGATCATACTGATCGGCATTTCAGGTATTTTCTCCGGATCATCTCACCCCACGCACTGCTTTATACCGAGATGATTACCACGGGGGCACTCATTCACGGAGACAAGCAACGTTTTCTTGAACACCATGCCGATGAATATCCGTTAGCCATCCAACTGGGTGGGAGCGATCCTGACGATCTCGCCACCTGCGCTGAGATTGCCGAACAAGCAGGATATGATGAGGTAAACCTGAATGTGGGTTGCCCCAGTGATCGGGTGCAATCAGGACGATTCGGTGCCTGCCTGATGGCAGAACCAGAATTGGTTGCCGACGGCGTCTCCAGAATGTCACGAAGTGTTGACATACCCGTGACAGTGAAGACACGTATTGGCATCGACGATAAAGACAGTTATGAGGAATTAACTGCTTTCATAGACTGTGTAAAACAAGTTGGCTGCAATACATTTATCATCCATGCGCGTAAGGCCTGGTTAAATGGCCTCAGCCCTAAAGAAAATCGCGAAGTACCACCGTTACAATATGAAACGGTTTACCGACTGAAACAAGATTTTCCTGATCTTGATTTTATTATCAATGGCGGCTTCACAACACAAGATGCAATCATGGAACAATACCAACACGTCGATGGCGTGATGATTGGTCGTGCTGCCTACCAAAATCCTTATCTGTTGGCCGAAATTGAGCAGGCTTTATTTGCTAATGGAAGCCCTTTACCTTCCCGCTATGAAATCCTGGAAAGGTTTATGGAGTATGTACAACAAAACCTGGATCAGGGGGTTTACCTTGGGCATATGACGCGTCATATTCTTGGGATGTTTTTAGGTCAACCCGGTGCCCGGGCTTATCGGCGGTATATTAGTGAGCATGCTTATAGGGAGGGGGCGGGGGTTGAGGTTATTAAGTGTGCTATGGAGAAAACGCTTTGATTTTTTGCTTGTTTATAGATGTGAGTTTCTTTTTGTGAATGGTTTCGCCTTTTAGCGACATTCGTCATACCGGCCTTCGACTACATGGATGTAGTCGGTAGAGCGACGCAGGAAGCCAAAGCCGAGAACCGGCATCCAGTATTCCCTTCGTTATTCCCGCG
>CAZDFI010000178.1:0-2453 GCA_964504725.1 uncultured Enterobacteriaceae bacterium | reverse complement strand
GTTCCGTCCACCGATTGTCATTGCCTTAACGATTCCCTTTGCCTTGATCGGCATCACGACGGGTTTGCTGGTTACCGGTGCAGCGTTTGGTTTTGTCGCCTTGTTGGGGGGCATGAGCCTGATTGGTATGATGATCAAAAATTCCGTGGTACTACTGGATCAGGTCAATATTGACCTGGCAGAAGGCAAAGCTCCTTATGATGCACTGGTACACGCATCTATGTCGCGCCTTCGCCCTGTTGGACTGGCAGCAGCAACAACCGTGTTCGGGATGATTCCCTTGTTACAGGATATCTTTTGGGTGGGGATGGCTATAACAATCATGGCAGGATTGACGTTTGGTACAGTGTTAACCATGATACTGGTGCCGGTATTTTATGCGACGTTTTTCAAGATAAAGGTTCCTGCCTAATGTTATGCATTATTATTAATAACAGCAAAGCTTGTGCTAGCATCCACACCGTCCCTAGCGGGTTGTATGGAGTATAGATGGCCCGTTTCTCTGAGTTTTCTTATGGAAATAACCAATTTTTTTAACCGAATTAATTTGAGATCTGATTATGATTTGTAGACTAAAAATATTTTTGCAGATTTTAGTAGTAATGCTGACATTTCTATCTGTGGAGGTTCACGCAGATATATTAAATGATATTGTTGAGAGAGGAACGTTGAGAATTGGCGTTTCATTGTTCGAGCCCTGGACTATGGAGGATGAGTCAGGACAACTTTCCGGTTATGAGATTGATGTAACAAAAAAGCTTGCGGAGGACATGAGTGTTAAGCCGAAATTCATCGTTTACAAGTGGGAAGACATCATTCAGGCTCTTAGGAAAGGGGAGATTGATATCATTGCTGGCGGTATGGCAATTACCCCGGCCCGCGCGCTCAAGATCAATTTCAGTAATCCGTATGCTGCTTCGGGTATCAGTTTAGCTACAAATACTAAAATGACTCGTGATATCAAAAGCCTCGAGGAACTCAATCAGGAAAATATTATTATCTCGGGTGTATCAGAGTCTGTTTCGTATGAACTGGCAAATCGAATGTTTAATAAGGCCAATGTCAAGGCTTTCAAAACTGCAGAGGAAGCGACGAATGCGGTCGTGGCAGGTGAAGCTCACGCTTACGTAGCAACCTCTCCTCAGCCTAAATTTCTTGCACTCAAGTATCCACAGAAAATTGATATGCCAATGACGAAGCCTTTGCTTTCCTACAAGGCTGGTTTCGGGATCAACAAAGGTGAACAGGAATGGCTGAATTTTCTGAACGCCTGGGTTATTGCCAGGGAAGCGGACAAATGGCTTATGGCGACTCATAAACATTGGTTTGGAAGTCTTAGGTGGCGCAAGGAAATTAGTCAATAATGTTTGACGCTGTGATGAAACCTGTCATGTTCTCCGGAGACAGGATGTTCGTCTGGCTTTGTTTCTTACTTGCATCAACAATTATATTGGCTGAGAACGGTAGTCAGATCGAACTCCCGACAATGTACGATGAAATTATTTCGGAAGAGATCTATCAAGGCGCTGGAGCTTGGCGTGAGTCCAAACCGGTTGAGAATGACTGGAGGGCACCACCACCGAAGAGGGAGAAACAAGGCAGGATCACATTAGGCTTTGATGCTGAAACTTCCTATAGAGAGATGGGTGATTTACCCAGGAGTGATTATTATGCCCCCAAACAAAATGGCTTGAGTGAGCGCAAGCCAACCAACACTATATTCAGGTTGGGATTCTAAACATTAAAATTTGATTCTATAAAGTGTGTAAGAAAACAGTTTTAATGTTGTGTATATTCATCTGCGTAATTTCAGTTCCTGTTTTTGGTTATGATATGCAAAGTGAAATAAACCATTTACTTGCATTTCTGGAAAATCCAGAATATCAGTTTGAAAGAAACGGAAAATTACATACGGGGAAAGATACAGTTGATCATGTAAAGAAAAAGTATAGATACTTTAAGAACAAGATTGATAGCACAGAGAAATTTATAGAATATAGTGCAACAAAAAGCACACTGTCTGGAAAATATTACATGGTCCTGTGTAATGACAGTCCAAAGGTAAAAACTCAGGATTGGCTGCTTCAAGAGTTAAAAAACTATCGGAGTAAAGACTCTTAATACTAAATTCAAGCTGGATCTCGGTAGCGTGTGGCACCCGGCGTTCAATTAAATGTTAATCAGGAAAATACAAACGATACTTGCCTTGTTCAAATAACTAATTTAACCACTGGATAATACTAATGAGTAAAATATTACTGGTAGAAGACAATGAAATGAATCGTGATATGTTGTCGCGACGACTGGAGCGGAAGGGTTTCGAGGTAGTCATGGCGGTTGATGGACAGGCCGGTGTCGACATGGCTTCGTCAAGCAATCCGGATCTTATCCTGATGGATCTGTACGTCGTCAAAACCTTTTGAACTTAGAGTCGCCTGAATTAAGAGATACAT
>CAZDFI010000177.1:0-2500 GCA_964504725.1 uncultured Enterobacteriaceae bacterium | reverse complement strand
CACTGACGTAACCACTGGCCTGTGCAATCTTTTGTCCCTTTAGGACCCTGTCGCCTTTTTTAACCAACGGTTCTGAAGGTGAGCCTATATGTTGTTGCAGTGGCAGGATGATTTTATCCGGAAGTGGCGTGATTAATGATTTCTTGTCATTAGTCAATTCCTTATAGGTTCTAAGCTTAAGTCCTCCGGGAAATGGATGCAGTTCCCGTCTGGATTTACCGCTAAGCTCGCGTTCCACTTAACTAAACCGCTTGCATACTGATGCAATCCATAGGGCAGGGGGCTACACAAAGTTCACATCCCGTACACTCCTCAGCAAGCACAGTATGCATTTGTTTGGCGGCACCCAATATGGCATCTACTGGACAGGCTTTGATACATTTAACACAGCCGATACAGAGTGCTTCGTCTATCAATGCAAGGTGTGGTTCTTTTTCCCGACCGTGAACCTGATTAAGAGCTTTGACCTGGCGTCCCAGAATGTCAGCTAATACTTTTATGGTTGCAGTACCACCAGGCGGGCACTGGTTGAAATCGGCCTCACCCCGGACGATTGCTTCGGCATACGGCCGACAACCCGGGTAGTTACATTGTCCACATTGAGTTTGAGGTAAGGCCGAGAGGATCTCTTCAGTTTTGAATTGTTGCGCTGTTATTTCAGGAAATCTGGAAACGAGTAACCCGCTTATTAGCGCCAGCAAAAGAACGAAGAGTACACCGATCATTTATTTTACCAGTCCTGCAAAACCCAGAAATGCCATTGAGATCAGACCCAGGGTAATTAGCGTAATCGAAGGTCCTTTGAAGGATGCTGGTATATCGGCCATTTCCAACCGCGTATTAATGGCAGCTAGCAAGGCAAGCATGAGCGCGAAACCAATTGCCGTGCCCAGGCCAAAAACGAAGGAAGAGAATAAATGATGACCCTGCTGTTGATTCAAAAGTAGCGTGCCAAGTACCGTTGCATTCACACCTGCGAGTGGCAGAAATATGTCCGTCCGATATTTGAAAATTGGATTTGGCCATGCCCTAAGGCCATAGACAATCATAATAATTAACATTACAAATACAAAGGTTTGTAGATATTGTAGCTGCAATGGGATCAAAATGAATTGCGTCGCCGCAGATGCAATGACGGTTGCCACTGGCAACAAAATAAGCATGATGATGGAGAGACCACGGGCGACATCACGTCTCTGCGCTGATACTAAAGCGGGATCGGCCCCGAAAACATGAGCAACAACAATGTTGTTAACAAGCGCAGAACTAATCAGGACAAGAAAAATATTTTCCATTCATCTATTTTACCCTCATTTCACTTTACTTTACTTTCATTCCGGGCAATGCACCTTCATCGGGGCCTAAAATAAATAAATCGTCACCACCTGGGCCTGCCGCGAGCACCATGCCTTCGGAAACACCAAAGCGCATTTTGCGCGGTGCCAGGTTAGCCACCATCACAGTATGTCTGCCTTCCAGTTCTTCCGGAGAATAGGCCGACTTGATGCCGGCAAAGACATTGCGTGTTTCACCACCGATATCCAGGGTTAACTGGAGTAACTTGTCCGCACCTTCAACGTGTTCGGCTTTGATGATTTTTGCAATGCGTAGATCGATTTTGGCGAAATCATCGATAGAGATAACATCGGCAATGGGAGCATCATGTAATAATCCAGAGCCTGGGTTTTTTTCATTAGAAGTATTACCAGAAACATTTTCTGTCGCTGTCAGATCTTCTTTGCTTTTTTCTATCATGGCGTCGATATGCTCCTGTTCCACGCGTGTCATCAGTGGTTTAAATTTGTTTATCTCATGTGCCAAAAGTGCAGTTTGATTATGTTCCCAGATGAATGGATCGACATTCAGAAAATGTTCTGTCTTTTCTGCCATTACGGGCAGCACCGGTTTGAGATAAATACTCAGAATACGAAATAAATTCAGCCCCATCGTGCAGATACTTTGCAATTCATCATCGCTATTTTCCTGTTTGGCAACGACCCAGGGTTTTTGCTCGTCAATATATTGGTTTGCCTTATCTGCCAGGGCCATGATTTCACGCATGGCTTTGGCATACTCCTTGTCGGTATATGCCGATGCAATGCTGTCTCCTGCTTTGACAAATTCTGATAGTAATTCAGGCCGATGAATCTCTGCGGCAAGTTTTCCTGCAAATCGCTTTTTGATAAATCCTGAACAACGACTGGCAATATTGACAACCTTGCCCACCAGATCAGAATTTACTCTCTGCAGAAAATCCTCCATATTAAGATCGATATCATCGATACCGCAGCCTAATTTGGCTGCAAAGTAATATCGCAGATATTCAGGATCCAGGTGTTCAAGATATGCCCGTGCCTTGATAAAGGTGCCTCTGGATTTCGACATCTTCTCACCATTAACAGTGAGGAAGCCATGGGTATGAACATTTGTCGGGGTGCGTATTCCGCTGCCTTTAAGCATGGCAGGCCAGAAGAGTGCGTGGAAGTAAATAATGTCTTTG
>CAZDFI010000176.1:0-2643 GCA_964504725.1 uncultured Enterobacteriaceae bacterium | reverse complement strand
GATCCATTATTCTATGATGTAATGATTTACATCTTTGGAACTATAATGTTTACAGTTTTCCTATTATCAATGATAGCATTTTGGCTTCGTGTCCATGGTTGGTCATACAAAGACAACCGTGAGAGATGGGTTGATGAATTAGATAGACACTTTGAAAGAGAAGGTATTGGTCTAATTCCAGACAACGGAAAATACTGGTAAACTCTTTCCTCTTTTTATTATGTTATTTAGAAATAGCATTTGCTATTGTTTAGTCTAAATATTATACATCTGGTGGCATAAAGTCCGAATCCTTTGATTCATCATAATCCTTTGAAGTAAATTCAGCTCGATAATGGGATCCGTCCTTTAATGGGTGTTTAATAAAATTCTCAGATTCAACACCATCTACGAAAAGTTTTGATTTTGATTCATCCATGTCTCTTAAGGGAAATTCAAAAATCCATAAAAAGTGACCAATTTCAAAACCTGGATCTTCTTTCCATTCGACGAAAACAGTTCCATCATCACTAAGCGTGTAGATTGCTCTCTGACATCCACCTTCCATAAAACCGACGTTGGCAGGAATGTCAGCTCTCAGACCATCTACATACAATTCAACTGTAAATGAAATTTTATAATTTGTTTCAATGTCATCAATACATGCACTTCGGGGTTGGGATTGAAGGAAGGGGTTTATAGAAAAAACAGTAATCAATACTGCGATAATTCCCACAACTCCAGTAAGAACCAGGAATCTCAGAGTTTTTTTTCTTTTGTAAGGATCTCCCATCCCAGGCCAAAACATGCCAAGATTCAATGCGAATTACTTAAAGTCGTTTCTATGACTATTCATCCATTATTTCCAAAGTGTCAAACTGATCCTCATCCGATGTAATTATTTTATAAAATGAAAAGAATGGTTGGGAATTTATATTACTTGCCAGGGTCGAGTCGCAAATACAATGACATAAGCAGTGCCAATTATGATGGATTGGTATGCAATGTTTGTGTATGGAATTGGTTTTATGATGAAATCCCCATCAACTATAACTGTTTGACCTGGACCAAGTCCTGGACCAACGCTTGCAACGTTAAGCTGAGTGTGTAGGTGATATACTCCTGGCTCTAGTGCCTTTGCACATACTTGGTAATCTACAACACTATTGCCTGCGATATCAAATACAGTTCCTGGTGGATCTCGTGATAACATTTCCCATCTATTTCCAGCGTTAGTTGATTCTGAGAAGATTGATATCCATGCCCGAGAATCTCTTTCAATCAAGCTGACTAATGTACCTGAAAGACATATCGTCTCACCAGTTTGCATGGATTGTCTGGTAAATGTTTCATCCTCAATTCTAATGAAACGACTCTGGAGTTGTGCTTGGACACCGTGTGCTTCAGCGCTTGGAAGAATAGAATCAACCCAATTGAAACCCAAAGTTCCTAATGCTAATATCATTCCGAGCCCAATAACAATTAGTTTTTTATCGACCATAGTTATCCCATTAATTAACCAGAAAAGTGATACCCATCGTTATATGTTTTACCTTGATGTCGGGGATCGGGAATATGACTGGTTGATTAACATCAATGATTAACATTGAAACCCATGTTTTTAACTATAAATTTTATAATCATTTTCTAGAAATTTTATGTAAAAAATACATAGATTATCATGTACATTTTATAAAAATTATAATAATTTTGGCATATTTTGAACCCTTCCTTTATATCCGAAAAAACAAGTACTACCCATATGGCACAAATGCCGGCACTAATTCCAAAAGAAGTCGAGATTCAAAGACTGAAAAAAATCTGGCTTATGATTATCGCTTTGGGATCAATTGCTGCATCGGTCGAAGTCGACAACTTTGTTGACGGTTCTCTACATCAAACATCTATCAGAGATAGTGCATTCACACCAGCACACTGGTGGCTATACAGTCACTTTGTGGCTCTGCCAATAGGTTGGGGTATGGCTGCAGTCTATGATAGAAAAGTACCAATTCTCAGAGGTCCAAACAACTCTATGAACACTGGCTTGAAGATGACCATTCTTGGTTACCTTGCAACAATGTTCACAATTGGAGTCAATGAGATGTGGCACTTCTGGTTTGTGGAAGAAATCTTTGCAGTACCGAATCACTGGATGTTTAACATGGGTGTTGTTGTAGCCTTTATTGGCGCTCTAGCATACGTAGTTAGAATATACGCTAGACTGGTTGAACTTGGCGCAGAAACACCAGGTGAAAACCCCTACATCGCTGAAATGTACAAGATGGCCCTAGAAGGCAAATTGTACAGTAGATCCATACCATAAGCAAAAACGTGCGATAAGCACCTTTTTTCTTTTTATTATATTTAAAAAACCAGATCGGGCGCTCGCGATAATTTAGGAAAGACTTAAAAAGATTCTGATTAGTTATATCCCAAATGACTCTTCCAAAAGGATTTGGATCAGGAGGTGGCGGTGGAGCCGGAAGTGCTGATGTCGAAAGGATGATTGGCAAACGTGTCGAAAACATGACAGGTTTCATTACTCTAGCTTACCTTGCTGCTTGGGGAGCAACTTTTGGTGGTACTGCGGCAGGATACTTCTATTATCCATGGGCATATCCAACAAACAGCGGTCATTATGCATTTATCGTTCTAACCATC
>CAZDFI010000175.1:0-2784 GCA_964504725.1 uncultured Enterobacteriaceae bacterium | reverse complement strand
AAGCTGAAAACGATGAGCCACAACCACAGGTCGACGTCGCATTGGGATTACGTATCACAAATTGAGCACCTTCCAGACCTTCAGTGTAATCAATCTCACCACCTACCAGATATTGAAAGCTCATTGGATCAATAAGTAATTTCACACCATTTTTTTCAACAACCGTATCACCGTCTGTGATACTTTCATCAAAGGTAAAGCCATACTGAAAACCAGAACAACCACCACCACTAACGAAGACTCTTAACATCAAGGCATCATTGTCTTCTTCATCGATTAAGGATTTTACTTTTGCTGCTGCATCATCTGTAAAAACTAATGGATCAGGCATTTCTTCCTCTTCAGGGATCTCAGCGAGGGTGACTTTTTTCGGAGCCTTCTTTTCTTGTCTGGTGTTCATCTTATTTCTACCTACATTAACCTCTTTAAGTACTACTATATATCTTCCGAATCATCCATGGGGGAAACATGACCTAATGCCAATGGCACATCATCGGCAACCTGCGTGTGCACAAGTTTACCATTCACCTCTGCACCTACTGCCATCTCAATTAAATTATAGTACACATTCCCTGCGACACGTGCTTTTGACGCAAGTTCAACATGCTCACCGCCATGAACATCACCAATGACAACACCATTTAATACCACAAAAGGTGCCTTTACCTCACCTTCAATGGTTCCACTTTCAGTCAATTGGACCAAAGACCTGCCATCATTCTCTGCCATGACATTGCCTTTAATAGTCCCTTCGACATGCAATCCGCCGGTAAATTTGATATCCCCGGTCACCTCACTTTGAGGCCCAACCAAGGTATCCATTCGTGTGGTTTTTTTGCTTTTACCCTTACTAAACATCTTTAGTCTCCCCTCTAGTGACTCATTGCTTGTTGCCAGTCGAAAACACGCTCTATTTCAGGTGTTTTCCGCTTACCTTCCTGACGCGCCCGAACAATCACCCTATGCACAATAAAATTCTCAGGCAACCAGATACTGCCTTCTATACGTTCAAAACTGCCAAACTTAAAGTTCAACGATAATGATTCAGATAACGTCAATTCCCGAATATCGATGGTCCTGGCAGTACCCCCCTGAACACCTTCCAGTAGTATCGATAGCTTTCCTGCTGCCACTTTATCACTTTTTGATACATGGGTTAATATGAGCTTGAAATAATAACTCCTGGGCTGGGATGTTTCTTCAATACGCAAGCCCTGTATATTTAAACCTTTGGATTCACCTACAGATGTCATAATTCCCTGATAGAAATCGAGTTCATTCCTCAGCTTATAGATTTCATCCTGTTGCTTAATCATGCCCTGCTGAAGATTTGTAATGGTTTGCCTATCTACTTGTGCTGTCCTTTCAAGCATCACAATACGTTCTTCTAGATTGACAATTGTGCTTCTCATCGTCTGGTTTTCTTGCCATAAATCTTTACTTTTTCTGGCCTCAGACAGACTCGACTTAATGTACGACCACTGACTCTCGTCAAGGTAGACCCAGACGGTCGCTGCTATTACCGTACAGGACGCAACAATCACGGCAATAATATGCAGTGGATTGTGATGCTTGATTACCAGTTTTCTTGGTGCGCTCATTCTGACGCATTCTTATACAGGAGTTTGATCATTACCGAAAATAAAAAACTAAATATACAAACCAGATTGATTTACGGATAAATAGCAGGAAGGTTGAGCCCTGTCACTTCATCCAGACCGGACATGATATTCATATTTTGAATTGCCTGACCCGCTGCCCCTTTCACCAAATTATCGATCACAGATAACACGATGAGCTTATTGCTGTCCTGAGTTTGATTCACTGCGATTCGACACATATTCGTTCCCCGTACTGAACGGGTGTCTGGCTGCGAGCCATTCGGCAGAACCTCAACAAAAGGTTCATCAAGATAACGTGCTACGTAAATATTCGTGATATCAAGGTCCGCCTGGTTTAAGAACGCATATAGTGTTGCAAATATGCCTCGTACCATCGGCACTAAATGAGGTACAAAAGTAAGATCTACTGTCTGCCCGGAACAAAGACTGAGTGTCTGACATATTTCAGGCAAATGCCGATGTCCAGAAACACCGTAGGCTGAGAATGTTTCGCTGGCTTCGCTGAATAGGCCACCTATGGCCGCCTTCCGCCCTGCACCGCTGACACCGGATTTAGCATCTGCAATTAATAAATTTAAATCCACAATACCTTCTTCCAATAAAGGTAATAGCCCAAGTGAAACAGCCGTAGGATAACAGCCAGGATTGGCGACCAGATTTGCTTTGGCTATTTGCTCACGATTAATTTCCGGCAAACCATAAACAGCACTCGCTAGTAATTCCGGGGCGGCATGTTTGACGCCATACCACTGCTCCCATTGTTCAGCATCCTGAATACGAAAATCAGCAGAAAGATCAACAATCTTTACATTTGCTTTCAACAATTCCGGGATCTTGTACATTGATGTCGCATGAGGTGTGGCAAAAAATACGATATCGCATTCGCCTAAGACAGGTGAATCATGATCAGAGAATTTCAGATCCAGATAGCCGGATAAACTTGGAAACACATCAGTCACATACTCGTCTTTCTCGGCATTTGAGGTCACCACATGGATATCGACTTGCTCATGCCCCACAAGCAGGCGTAGCAATTCAACACCGGTATATCCAGTCGCGCCAACAATACCCACTTTTAATCTTTTACTGCTCACCCATTATCACCTGTCACTATCAATTCTGCTTTCAATAAATTGCTCTATACCTCTATGATTATCCTCTT
>CAZDFI010000174.1:0-2786 GCA_964504725.1 uncultured Enterobacteriaceae bacterium | reverse complement strand
GGGCGCTGAACCTTGCTCGCCCCATGTAGAGATAAAAACATGTCCCGGTTCCCTGGCTGAAGGGATCCATACCAGCCAAACCACGGCGATAATAATCAGCAGAAAACTTATCGCACCACCAAGATATTTAAATACAGTCTTTATACCCATAATAAACCACCTGGGTGATCAAAAATTGACGCGGAACCCGGCGCGTACAATATAATCGTTCTCTAATGCTGTGCCGTTAAGATTCTGTATCACCGGAAGTTGTACAGCTGCTTCGACTACCCAACGTCTGGTGACGTATTGGAGTCCAGGAGCGAGAAATAACGTAGTGCCTCCAGAATTTGCATCATCAAAACTGACCAGTTGATTCTTGTCTTTGTAAATCAGGTTGGTCTCAATGACACCATACAAAAATCCTGGTACGCCACCTTTTAATTCTCGTGGCCAAAGACGATATTGGAGTGAGGCATCAAATCGTACCACATCACCAAATTCAAAATCATTAGCCTCTGTATTTTCCTGATAGCTGACTGCGGCGTCTACTTCAAAATCGAGTGTCTGATAAGTCAGAACAATCCCGCCAAATGGGTCCCATGAACCAGAACCAACTTGCACACTAGCTGGCAGTCTACCTAAGGCATCATGATCATCGTCTTGCCCGGTCGGCATCTCAATCCCTACAAATGGGCTGATGCGAAGTGTGCCTCCCGGCCAATTTCTTCTAAATACTGTGTAGCGGCCAAACAATCTGAAATCACCAATACCATTGGCACTGCGATTTTGACGCGTACCAAGGACTGTGATGTCGAGATCATTATCGATGTATGGCAACACGCCAATTAACATAAAATCACTGGTAAATGCATAGCCAAGCACCGAGATCACTGCTTGAGATATGCGTTCACGATCGGTACCACTTGGGTCGTCACCTGAACGGTTTAGGACATATTGCTCACGAAGAACAAATTCGTCTTCGGCAAGTCCAATCGCCGAGTTAAAAGTAATGGGCCCACTTTGGGCTTCACGCGTCCAACCGACAGCACTAACAACGACCACCATGAAGACAATCCTTGTATAGTGGAGTAATCGTTTCCACTTACCTGGGTGATTCATTTTATTGTTACGATCCTTTGCTCTGTGTAAATGAGCGCAGTGAAAAGCCTGCTTTAATTACCGCGTCACTAATAGCTGCTTCACTTAAAGTGGAACCATCCTCCATTATCAATATCACCAGGCTTTTTTGAATATCCGTTTCAATACGCTCAATACCCTCAAGTTTACTGAGCTGTTTTTCAATACCATACACACAGAAGGGACAAGCTACTCCGTCAACTTCTAGTTGATATTCGGCACCGGCTGCATACACAATAGAATTGCAGTACAAAACAAATAAGATAGTTAAAATAAATTTTTTCATAAAATTAGTCCTCAAGTTCATCTGTGCATACTGGACATGATTCCATGGCATCTTCACCTTTCGGCCAATAGTTCCAGATCGATGCAGTAATTAGAAATACCAATTCGACATATTGAATTTAAATTAAGATGCACAACATCCACTATCACCCTCCTGGATCGGTGGACACTTAACATCACCGTAAGAACAAAACACACAACAATCCCCATGATTTGGTCTAAGCATTTCATTACAATTTTTACATTCATAAAAAAACTGGCATGAATCAACAGGCATGGTTTCAGTTTTTTGATGACCACATTCAGGACAGGTAATTGTGGATTCCAAAATGATCTCATTAGTCATATTTTCTGCTCAATCAATTGTTCCTGCTTCAGGTAATGCACAAGTTTTTGCAGGTGGTGAAATAATGTCCCAAATGGAGACAGCAAGCATCAATACAAGCCCCGCATAAAACATATAGGTACTCCAGTTATCAGTCCAGAACAGATACAGTGTGGCGAGTACCATTAACGGTCCCAAGAGTCCCCAACTCATTCTTATATAATTACGATGTGACACCCAGGCAACTAAGTTACTCACCAACACAATTAATGCGAACAATGGTAGAAGATTATTAATAAACACGCCTTCATAGCCTGAGAGAAAACCAAGTCCAATAGATGCGCCAAGTGAGGCCAAAGCAGGAAAACATGCGGCACAACCCATAGCTGAAACCAGTGCACCGACTGAGCCGGCCTTTTCTATCAGTCTTGAAATTATTTGAACCATTATTTTCCCTTATCTTTGCTGTATATTTTTATATGCTATATCCTGTAGTAACTACAGGATCAAGGGTTAAATTCATGATGTCTAGAAAAAGTGGTTTATCGCGCGGAATATTGGCGAAGCGGAGTGGCGTGAACAGTGAAACGATCCGGTATTACGAAAAAATCAAGTTGATGCCAGACCCTATGCGTAGTGAAGGGGGACATCGTGTGTACAACGAAACACACTTACAGCGTTTATCGTTCATACGTCGTTGCCGGGAACTTGGGTTTAACTTAAAAGAAATTCGCGGTCTACTCGATCTTGTGGATGGCGGTGACTACACTTGTGCCGAGGTGCGTGATCGTACAACCGTGCATCTGGATGATGTAAGGCAAAAAATACGAGACCTTCAAAAGATGCAACGCACTCTTAAAATAATGGTATCTCAGTGTGATGGCGGACTTGTACGGGAGTGTACAATCATAGATACGCTTTTCTCTTGACGAATGTCCGCTCTCACTGACAGCTACCTGCCAGTTATGTGAATTATCAAGGAAAGTGGGACGGAGTATCTATATTCAGTTATTAAGCGGACATCAGTTCAGGGTTGTTTAATCGTTACAATCAGTCA
>CAZDFI010000173.1:0-2799 GCA_964504725.1 uncultured Enterobacteriaceae bacterium | reverse complement strand
TAGGCAATTGTCCATTCTGTTTTATTAAGTGTGTTGACATCACTTCCCCATAACACAAGATTTCGCCGTGCAGATTGAGCATTGATATCAGCCAGGCCCCAAAAACCAGCAATTATAATTACGCCTATCAAGATTAAACAGGGAATAATTAGTAGATATCTATAATTCATGTGCGAAACAAACTTTTCAACATTTTAATTTTGGTCAAACTTTGATGTCCCACGAACTGAATTAAAAAACTATGCATGGTGAGCCATCTGAGTGCGAACTTATCTGCCGTATTGAACAAGGTCCGTCATACTGGAATTAGCTAACAACCAGTAGCTGATATGCGAGGATGAGGTTTACAAAGGTTATGGCATAGGTGAATTTATATTCCGTTTCTTGTTAAACAGCCTGATTAAGTTCAGTTCAACTGGGACTTATCGGACCACCGCCTCCGCCTCCAATGCCAAGTGCAGGTAGAGGTGACTGATCCTCTAATGCGCCTATACTACAACTAGGAAACAAAGTTACTAATGGAACGGTATCTGCATCTTCCGGCAAAGTACCGAGGGCCGCTATTATAACACTGTCTATTGGTGCCACTGTCTGCTCACAATCTTCCGTGCCACAACGATTACTCACCACATCAAGAGCCAGTTCCTGCGGAACGCCTGCTTCAGTCATCTGGGTGACTGCATTTTCCTGTGTCAAACCGCAGTCTTCTGTCAGCCCATAGACAATCCTGACTATTCTAACAGCCTCTACAGATTCAACGCCCTCTGTAATTAACTGGATTACCGCATCTTCAGGGATGACACCTTCTGATTTAGCACCCTCCGTTGCAGGCATAGGTTCCACACCATTAGCAAAATCAATTGCTATATTGGCTAATATGAGCTGTGACGCACCAAATATTGCTATTAACAACAGTAGTTTTGTGATCATGGGAATATCTCCAACGCTAAGTACCCCTGCCTCAGCTCATCGTTTCAGAAGACAGGGAACTCTCTTGTTCCTCCGTCAACAGTATGGCCTAAATACATTGATATTGCGAGAAAGATGATAAATAGATATAGACATTACATTGCTTATTTTACAAAGATATTTCTGTCTAAAAGTGATTTTAAACAATTTCCCGTTGTTTATCACTCACCGTCTTCCTTAGTACCTCTTTTCCAAGCATTTCTTCTATAGTAGCTCCGCACAGATTAATTCTTGTGATTGTGACAAGATTTTTATGAACGACGAATCTTTTTTTTCAGATTGATACATTTTTGATTCCTCCTTTCCTCATACTATTGCGTATTTATTTTTGCCTGAGCGCTTGACGATATACATTGCTTCATCGGTATTGAATAAAACCAGTTGAAATATTTTGTTAGATTTCAATAGGTCATAGAACGCTTTTATTGTCTGAATAACCATCACGAATATTTCACTCGAGCAGTAAACTTGTAACCGCTACCACGAATTGTTTTGATGAAAATGGGCTTATGTTGATCTTCCTCAATCTTTTTACGAAGTTTCAACACCAAAACATCGACACTGCGGTCGGATGGAATCCAGTCGCGTCCGGTAATTTTCTCCATGATCTGATCCCTGCTTAACACCCGGTTGGGATTTTTTACCAGGGCAGTGAGCAGTTGAAATTCATAACTGGTCAGGCGGACTTCTTCTCCGGCAGGCGACCTCAGTTCGTGTGCCGTCAGATCCAGGATCCAGTCAGAAAATTTCGCAATGGATTTATCTTCATGCTGTGCTGTATCATCATGCAGCACACGACGTAGCACACTGCGCACCCGCGCCAGCAGTTCGCGTTCATCAAACGGCTTGGCCACGTAGTCATCAGCGCCAACTTCAAGACCAACGACCTTGTCGACGTTTTCGTCACTGCCGGTAAGTATAATAATGCCCACATCAGAGTCCTTGCGCAGCTCCTTGGCCAGTTCCAGACCGTGTTTCCCGGGCATCTTCAGATCGAGGAGGACCAAATCAGGTGCTTTAATTTTGATACTTCGGTACATCTCCTCGCCATTGTTTGCCGTCTTGACCCGGTACCCTGCCGCAGTCAAATAGCGATCAAGAAGGTTGCATATGACGACATCATCATCGACGACTAATATGTTTGCATCCTGATCCATCACAACTAATGTGGGCCTGACCAGGTTTCTATGAATTCGATTAATTTTTCATTTGACATTGGTTTAGCACAGTAAAAGCCTTGAACATAATCGCATTCTAATGAACCAACTAAATCCCAATCTTCTCGTGTTTCTACACCCTCTGCTACAGTTTCTATTTTCAGCCTCTTTGCAAGATGCAAACTGGAATCAAGAATGGCCCGTGCACCGGAATCATACAATGCACCATGGACAAAGGCACGATCAATCTTTAATTCTGTAAACGGAATGCGTTTTAGTTGTTCCATGCTGGATTGACCGGTCCCGAAATCGTCCATGGAAAGACCGAATTTCTTCATACGCAACTGTATCAGGATTTCGAGACATCCCTGTACATCTGCCATAACTTGGGTTTCCGTTACTTCTAGTGTTACTTTAGACAGGTCGACACCTTGCTCATTTGCTGTCGTTACCAGGAAATCAGAAAAACCTTTAAGTGTGAAGTTATTGATGGATACATTAACTGATGTTTTGATATCAATAGCATTGGCATGCCACTCACCTGCCTGTATCATGGCTTTCTTGTAGATTGCGTACGTCAGGTCATTAATTAACCCGACCTTTTCTGCAAGAGGTATGAAAGCAGCGGCACCCAATATCCCGCGATCAGCATGGTTCCAACGAGCCAAGGTCT
>CAZDFI010000172.1:0-2835 GCA_964504725.1 uncultured Enterobacteriaceae bacterium | reverse complement strand
TCAAACTGTAGCAATTGCTTCCGACAATTGGTGACGGTTCTGTTGCTCATTGTCGTGGTGCAATTATCGACCGATGCCATTGCTGGAGGATATTCGAACAGTAAGAATGTACGAGGGAAAGATGAGACAAAAGCGACAGGTGCAATCGATGCAAAGACGTTTGAGATTCTGACCAAAGCGCAGGAACTCACTGAAAACAACCAATATGATGAAGCAGTACGAACACTTGATACTATCAAGAACAGTGACAAATTAAATAGCTATGCCAAAAGCCAGATGTGGAATTTTTATGCTTATATTTATGCCAGTCAGGATAAATACAGAAGCGCCATTGATGCCTACAAACAGATCCTGAAAGAGCCTGATGCACCGGACGGACTGAAGCTGACTGCCAAATACACGATGGCACAACTGTACTTTCAGATAGAAGACTATCAATCCGTGATCAGTTTCATGGAAGAATGGCTGCGTGAAATTCCCAAACCAACGGCAACTGCCCACATCATGCTGGCGCATGCCCATTACCAAATTAAATCATTCTCCCCGGCATTAAAAAATCTGGACAAAGCCATCGCCATTGAAACGTCGGAAGGCAAGAAGGTGAAGGAAAACTGGCTGCGCATGAAGGCGGCCATATATTTTGAAAAGAAAGATACAAAAAACACCTTAAAGACTTATGAAGAGTTGTTACGGCATTACCCAAAAATAATTTATTTACGGCAGATCGCTGGCCTGCATGGAGAGTTAGATCATGATCGTAAACGGCTGACTACCTACGATGCCCTATATTTATATGGTGCCTTAGAAAAAGAACCAGAGGTATTGAATCTGGCCTACATGT
The DNA here is from genome assembly GCA_964504725.1 of uncultured Enterobacteriaceae bacterium. GTDB lineage: Bacteria > Pseudomonadota > Gammaproteobacteria > Eutrophobiales > Eutrophobiaceae > SMWN01. The sequence goes on along the minus strand of CAZDFI010000172.1, from coordinate 1,994 downwards.
ATCTGGGCCAGGAAATACCTTATAAGGCGGGAAAGATCGTAGAAGCGGGAATGAACCAGGGTTTAATCAAGGAAAATCAAAAAAATGTAGAAACGCTGGCGAATGCCTGGGCGCAGGCAAACGAACATAAAAAAGCCATCCCGGCACTGGAAAAAGCGGCAAGTTTATCAGATAAAGGCTTGTTATATGCGCGTTTAGCGGGTGTGCATTTTGATGCGGGAGATTTTTCTAAAGCTGTGACAGCTGCTAAAAAGGCAGATGAAAAAGGTGGCCTCAAACGAAAAGATAACAACTTGATGCTAATGGGCATGGCCAGTTTCAATATCAAAAACTTCGAAGATGCTTTGCAGGCGTTCAGGCGTGCAAAATCATCCAAGAAAAGTTTTGCCGATGCGAGGAAATGGGAAACCTATACTTTATCTGAATTAGAACGTATCAGGGCATTGGAAGAAAGCCAATTTGCATTGGCAGAAAAAACCAAGGAGACATTGGAATCAGATGAAAGCAATGTTAATGCGATTGGGAAGAGTATGTTGAAAGAAGTCGTAGATACGGAAGAAGAATAAGTGTCATTGCAATTGCATTTCATTCTTTGAGTTTTACCGATTCAAATCTGGTACGTAGTATTCCTGGCCAATGGGATTCCTTTTCAGGCATCCATTAACTCTATAATATTATTAGTGTTTTCTACTAAAACACCAATATTTACTAACTCATTTTTTCCTTGTTCATATAGTCCAGATATGGCGTCTTCAGCTAATGCTATTTTATAATCTCTTTCACTAGCTTCATAAATTGAAGTTCTCGGGCAGTTGGGGAAGTTACACCCGGAAAAAACCAAAGTACAAACATCTATTTTTTTCAGGTGATTATTTAAAGGGGTATTATAAAATGCTCCCCATCGTGGTTTGTAAATGATTACTTCATTTTCAGATATCTCCTGAATTTTGCCGTTCAATAATAAATTTGTATCGTACCTTACCGTATCATCATCAAATAACTCTTGCGGAAGTTCTGCGCCCAGACTATTTTTTATGAATATTTTTTTCCGTTTTCAACAAGCTCTCTCCTACATAAATCTACATTTGAAGCGTCATCTTTATATATCCGAATAATATGAACAATTGGTTTTTTATTTTCCCTGTAAAGATCCAATAGCTGTTTGATCTTTGGTAAGACAGCAGAAGTTCCAGGTATTTCTAATGGCTGCTTATCTAATGTATCTCTCAGAACGTCAATTGTTATGAGTGCAGAGTTTTTAAAATTAGGTCGTGTGTAATTATCCATTTTTCATATACCTGACACGTAACTATGTGTTTGTTAATAATAGGACTTTTAAAAGGCCAAGTTAAGGGACTCCTAACCGCTTAATACCGCTACCATTGAAATAACTGATAACAAGTATGCCATCAGTTCTCTTGTCTTAACTGCCGGAACAACTACCAGATATTTAGGAATGATTTATCCAGCAAGCACGTAACTCTAATCAATAGGGTACATGCAAAACGTTATCCCTGATAATTCCCTTTTAATTTTGACGACTTGCAAATGTGATGTGTTAGAATGCGCATGGTTTGGTGGTTTCAGAGTATATTCCTGTTTTTATTTGGCCAAGAATCGTAGAAATTCCCTGTATTTTCCCAGGTATCAGGGAATTTCTATGGGAGACTAATCAGCTGAAGACTATAATCACCGCCAGATTTATGGTGGCCCTACCGGTCTCCCCGCGACGTGTAATTGTGAATCCCGCCAGGCCCGGAAGGGAGCAACGGCAGCAATGGATACGGGTGCCGGGGTTAAGGCGGGTATGGGCCGCCGCCTTGTTTATGTTTCTTAATTGCCGATGAGTTAAAGGTTCTATTTTCTTATTCCTCGGCAATTGCTGGAAAATTAGTTCCAGACATCTTCAACCGCCTATATCCCTATAGGCGTCCATGCATTGCTCTCGGTCTCTGTTCCAGACTCGACTCTACCGATTCCTTCCCTGGAATCGT
>CAZDFI010000171.1:0-2891 GCA_964504725.1 uncultured Enterobacteriaceae bacterium | reverse complement strand
AATTGGGATATGGAAAAGGATTCTTATGGATTTGAAAGTTAACTTGTCAGTACCCGCAATTACACTTCAATAACAGTCCTTGTAACCTAATTGAAATGGGCTTTGGTACAGAGGGTCTGCAATGTCCGCTTTTGGCCGATAGAAGTCGTTTAAAATATCTAACTGAATGTCCGCTTTCGCTGGATAGCGGACGTTCATAGATAGAAATTATTACTTATTATCTATAAATTTTTTATGTAAAACAGCACCTTTCGAATGTCTTGATCAGAAAGATTTGGGTTTCCACCCTTGGGCGGCATCGCCATTGATGAGCCTGGGCTTTGAAATCCTTCTATTATGTGCTGGAGTAAAATGTCATCTGACTTTGATAGTTGTTCTTTGAATTTAGGCACACCTGGTATTGCCCCGCTACCATCCGCACCATGACATGCTACACACGTTTGTTTGTAAATTTGCTCTCCACTTAACGCAATACTATCTGTATCACTACCTGCCGCTGCAGTAGTTACTGTAAAATTACTCGACTGTAGAAAAGTGAGAATATCTCGCGCTTGTTGTCCGGTAAGGCCAGCACGTACGCGCATATGTTGAACAATCGGTTTCCATTCATCATCACGGAACTCCTTAGGGTCTCGCATATTGTGACAACGGGCACAATTATTTGCCCATTGCTGTGCACCACGACTTATGTCACCGGCCTTACTGTTATCTTCAGCGGCATTGATAACCCCAGGAAACAAAACAAGACTGAAGATTAAACCGCATGTATAGAAAATATTTTCGTGTTTAAATTTTATCATTACATGTCTCCTTCAGAATCCATAGCTTAACTGTATAAGAAGTCTGTCATCATTAGTTGGCTCATCATCTAACCCATCATTAAATTCGTAACTAAATTTAAGACCGGTTTGTGGTGCAATTAGATAATTTAGCCCTAATGCCCATTGTTCCTGACGTTGGTCAGCATGATTTGAATCAAAGTCTGAGTAACGTGCTACCGCCTCGAATTGTCTTAATAATTTATACGTGGCTTGGTTGAATTTATAAGAGGCCTGGATATACCATGCTTCCCATTCCTGACTATCGGGTGCAACACTCGTTGCCAGAGAGCCGACTTTTTGACGAACATACTCTGCTCGAAGATCCAGATTTTTCCATCTTCCAAATCCATCAACACCAAAGACATCATAATCGCGGTCAGCAAACCCATCATCTTCTAGTGCGACATCACCAAACGCCCCGGAAATGCCAATTTCAACATTGGCCATTGGGACAAAAGCAAGTCTCCCGCCAAACAGAAAGTTTTCATCTTCATTACCAGTACTGCCTTCTGCCTCTACAGCTTCGATCTCATCCCCATCCTCATTCAGCTCTAATATCGGTCCATTGCTTACGAAAAGCGCATAGTTCGAAAACATCGTGCCCCCCAAAGGGATACCCCCACGTAACTGCATACCAACATCAGCAACCGGAGCAGCCTGGTCATGCCCGAACCCAACGGGTGCTGTAGGCAGTTTATTGATCCAGCTTGGATGTAAATTTTGACGGAAATAGCCGATTGGGCTAAGGAATTTACCTCCTAGCAACGTTACATAGTCATTCACGAACCAGTCGATCGTCATATATTCAAGTGCAATTTCTGTTTCACCATCTTCTTCAACTTCAATCTCTAATTCAGATTCAAGCAGTATTAGGTCTTTAAATGTGTAGTGAAAAATTGGACTAAATTGAACCGTATTAAACCGGTCATTTTCATGATCATCGTTGGTAAAACCAATCGCACCGTATCCACCCAGGTGTACTGTGGAATCATGGTTTTTCCATTCGGACTGCTCGCTTTTAGCAACTTCAATATCTTTCTTGACAGCCTGTACTTCTTCCTTGGTAGCTGATTGCTGTACTTGCTTTTCAAGAAGCGTCTTGATTTCAGATAATTCCTTCTCCAAAGACTCTATCCTGGATTTCATAGCAGCCATATCATCCTCGGCAACAGTGGGCATTGCCAGGAAGAATAGACAAGATGCAACCAATACAAAGTAGGAATATTTATGCTTGTTATGTTTCATTCTGACTTTACCTCCCATATCTAAATGAGATATCTTTGTGCAAATGCAATTATTTTAAATCTCAGATAAGTAGTTCGATGTAAGAAAGAGGCAGGTCAAAAGCGACCTGATAGAGCTAATAGGTAAAATCGAACTATACTGAGTTCTATCTTATTTTTATTATGCTTATTAATATCAGTACTAGATTTGATCTAGATCAAGATCAATTACGTTATCGCTTTTTCTGTCCCAAGGGACGGCACTAAGGGACGTGGTGGCTGCTCCTTCCTGGTGTGGGAAGAAATGGAAAGTTTTGAATGGGATCAGAAATGAACTCTGGCGGCGTGTTACATACCAGAGCGTTTATCACGCCCTTGAAAATTCATGCGTAGTATAAGAGCACACAAACTTCTAATTTTCTATTGCGGTTAACTGGTTCATGATTGCCCGTTTTATTGGCCAAATATTATTAACAAGACCTAGCATTGTTTTTCTCATAATCCTTGCCGGTAACATATCATTAGTATACAAACGAACAATCCCATTAGTTGCCAGATATAATGGGTGCGTTACTCGCCGATGTTTTGATTGGTAATTTTCTAGTACCGTTGAAGAGCTATAATCAACACCCCGCACCATGGCAGACTTGATCTCTTTTACAAGAGTATCTTGCCCTCTAAGTCCAAGGTTGAATCCATGTGCTGTTACCGGATGCATACCAACAGCAGCATCACCAATTAATGCAAAGCGTGATGATACAAACTTGTCAGCATGGACCGCGATAAGAGGATAAGGATAACGTTCACCAACAAGTTTCATTTTGCCCAGGCGATGTTTAAATTGGTA
>CAZDFI010000170.1:0-3042 GCA_964504725.1 uncultured Enterobacteriaceae bacterium | reverse complement strand
TCAAATTGGATCGGGGAAAAGTACCATTGAAAAATTGATGATGGGGCTTTATCAGGCGCAAGAGGGGTCAATCCTGATCGACGGGACTGATCTACGTCAAATCGATCCTTCTGCATTACGTCGAAAAATAGGTTATATCCCACAGGACATTACGCTGGTATTTGGTAGCCTGAAGGACAATATTACATTAGGCGCCAGGCATGTCGACGATGAGGCTATTTTGAAAGCTGCAGAAATAGCCGGTGTTACTGAATTTGCAAATAAACATCCTGCCGGTTTCGATATGCCGGTAGGCGAAAGAGGTGCCTTCTTATCGGGTGGTCAACGTCAGTGTGTTGCACTGGCAAGGGCAATATTACTGGATCCTCCGGTTTATATCCTGGACGAACCCAGCAACGCCATGGATAACAGCACTGAAGCTAATTTTATAAAGCGGTTTGCAAACCATTTGCAAAAGCAAACCCTGATTATTGTCACACATAAATCATCAATACTCAGATTACTAAATCGACTGCTTGTTTTGGATAACGGCAATATCGTAGCCGATGGTCCCAAGGGACAAGTGATCGAGTCGTTGAATCAAGGCAAAATAAAAGTATCAACGTAAATGGCACCGTTAGCCACATTTCCAAAATCAACTATTTTCGTTGAATGCTAAATTTCGAATACAAAAAAGATCTACAAGCGGAAGACAAAGAGTACATTACTGATGTTAATGTCGCCAATCTTTATGGTATCGCATTTAAATTCCATTTTATTTTGTGGGTTGCCTTTTTCTTTATCGTATTTGCAATTGTTTGGGCCAATCTCGCTACATTAGATGAAGTGACTCGCGCTTCGGGTAAAGTCATCCCTTCAAGCCAGATCCAGGTAATTCAGAATCTCGAAGGCGGAATCTTGTCGGAGATCCTGGTAAAGGAAGGTGATGTGGTTGAAATCGGGCAGGCATTGTTACGACTGGATGATGTGCAATTCTCTTCTGCTTTGAACGAAACCAGGATCAAATATTATGAAATGATGGCAAACATGGCCCGCTTAACCGCAGAGGTCGAGGATGTACCATTGAGTCTTCCGGACGAATTAAGTAAAAACCATCCTGGTTTAGTGATAGCAGTAACACAACTTTACCGTTCGCGACAGCGAGAGCTACAAGCGGTGATCCATATCTTACAGGATCAGATCCGTCAAAAAGAACAGGAATTATTAGAACTGAAAGTAAAACAAAGGCAACTCGGCAACAGCTACGCATTAGTAAAACAAGAGCTGGAAATGTCTGAACCCCTGGTCCAGGCAGGCGCACTATCCGAGGTAGAGATACTTCGTTTACAACGAACAACCAATGAATTGGGTGGAGAAGTTGATGCCATTAAGCACTCAATCCCACGTGTGCAATCCTCTATCAAAGAGGTCAAGAATAAAATCGAGGAGCAAAAGATCCGTTTTCAAACGGAGGCATTACAACAGCTAAATGAAATCAAAACTGAATTTGGACGCTTGTCTGAAACCCTTTTTGCCCAGAAAGATCGTGTTAAACGGACACAAGTTGACTCGCCCGTTAAAGGTACGGTTAAACAGCTAAAAGTCAGTACTATCGGTGGCGTCATTCAACCAGGTATGGATTTAGTCGAAATCGTACCGAAAGAAGATCAACTTCTTATCGAGGCAAAAGTACGTCCGGCCGATATTGCTTTCCTGCATCCGGGACAAAAAGCGATTGTCAAACTCTCCGCTTATGATTTTTCTATCTATGGTGGACTGGAAGCCGAACTGAAACATATTAGTGCAGATACAATTGAGGATAAGGAAACAGATGAAACGTATTATCTGATTCGTTTGCGTACGGACAAAACTTATCTGGTCAATAAAGGTGAAAAACTGTATATCATTGCCGGTATGGTGGTCGACGTTGACATATTGACGGGTAAAAAGACCGTCATGGATTATTTGCTTAAACCGATAACAAAGGCCAGGGGCAGGGCATTACGGGAAAGGTAAAGTCTTAATTATACTTTGTAAGGCATGTTTTTAATATTAGACTCTGAGTATCAATAACATTAAATCTATCCTGTTATGAGTAACAACTAGCAGGGCATAAGTCAGCAGTGATTTCTTCAAGACCGTTTAACTGTAGTATATGCGCACCAGTCGGACACTTCATTTTCATACTAACTTATCTCTGAGAAATGCATAAGGGGTTCTGCCTTGGTGTGCACCGTGTGGCCGTGCAAAATTGTAAAACTGTTCCCATTCAGCAAGTTTTTTCTTTAGGTCCACATCATTTTTATAATTCAATAGCTGATAAAATTCTTCTTGGTCTGACCGGTGTGATCGCTCTACTTTTCCGTTGAGCTGCGGTGTTCTTGCTTTGATATAAACGTGTCGCATACCTAAGTCTTCCACATGCCAATGGAATTGCGCCTGAAATTCGTGACCACGGTCGGTTCTGATTTGCTGTATACGAAATGGGAATTTATCAATGACGTAATCAACAAAGTTGATCACATTCTTTTGTGTGTTGCGTTCATAGACTTTTAGAGCTCTTACCCGTGTCGCATCATCGATGGCAGTATATTGATAGCGTTTGAGCTTATTGCCATGTTTGTCTTTGAATATTAGGAATTTAACATCCATCTGAATATGGTGACCAGGGACTTGTTTGTTATACCGTTTTGTATGAACCTTTCTACGCCCCAGCTTTCCTGGCCAGCGACTGACACCGTGCCTTTTGAGTACTCTGTATATCGTTGCATCGGATACCCGCATATGATGGTAGCGAGCCATGTACCACATAATCCTTACTGGCCCTAGGTGGTATTTACGCCTGAGATATAAAATCTTCTCAACGACTTCATCCGGTGTTTGATTAGGGTGTGATTTAGGCACAGGCTTCTTGCGCCTGAGACCTTCTTTCCCGTGCTGACGATAAGCATTACGCCAGACGTAAAATAATGAGCGTGGAATGCCAAAATAGCGGCAGGTCTTAGCGACATAGCCTGATTCATCGGCATGATCAAGGATACGCCGTTTGCGATTGATCTCTCT
>CAZDFI010000169.1:0-3082 GCA_964504725.1 uncultured Enterobacteriaceae bacterium | reverse complement strand
GGCTAGAGGATAGCTTCCTCAACAAGAAGCCGTATATACGGACGCAGTTTACATTCTTATGCGAAGTTAACGTTGTAAAATAGGTGGAGTCCATATACGGACATTAAGCTATAGACATATTAAGTGCAGAAGAGCAGGCTCTGACCATATAAGATATAGCAATCCAGGATTCCAGGGTGACGTAAACTGAATATTAATGACCTTACTGCTTTGCCGACGCTCTCAAATTTCACTGAGGTTGAGTTGCAACATCTTGTCTCATTGGGTCGTGAGATTAATGTCAATTCCGGAGTAACCTTTATCGAGGAAGGGGCAGTAGCAAACAGTTTTTTTATCCTGGTTAAAGGGCGTGTGGAAGTCAGGAAAAGTGGTGGCCATGTCGCTGAACTCAATCCCGGTGAATTCCTGGGTGAAATGTCACTTTTTAATAAAAATGTGCGTGTCAGCGAATTGGTTGCCATGAAACCAGTTGTGCTTCTCGAAATTTCTACCGACGAGTTCTGGAAACTGGTATTACATCAAGATCAACTAGCTGTGAAGGTCATGCAATCTCTCGGGCAAATCATGACGCAAAGGATACAGCAACAGGATGCTGATTTATTAAACCAGATTGGTAAAAATGATCCCTCTTTAGCCGGCCTTATTGAAACGTTTGAACCCATCAAACAACAATTGATGTCTGACTGGTCTCTAAAATATCACTCGATAGGACGACCAGGCAAACTTGCTATTACTATGACAAAACCGAGTGGTAGCGCTGCTGATTTATCAGTTGCTTATTCACCGGGTGTTGCTGAACCCTGCCTGGCAATCAGGGACGATGCAAAGAATGCTTATGAGTATACGACCAAGGGTCAACTGGTTGGTGTGATAACAAATGGTACCGCAGTGCTTGGGCTGGGTAATATTGGTGCATTAGCTGCCAAACCCGTCATGGAAGGCAAAGCAATTTTGTTTAAGCAATTTGCAGATATAGATGCCTTTGATCTTGAAGTAAATGAACTGGATCCTGATCGTTTTATCGATATTGTTGTTGCGCTAGCACCTACATTCGGCGGCATTAATCTGGAAGATATTCGCTCACCTGAATGTTTTTACATTGAACGAAAATGTAATGAGCGTGTGGACATTCCCGTTTTTCATGATGACCAACATGGGACGGCCATTATCTCTGGAGCTGCCTTGTTAAATTCAATGGAATTAACAGGAAAACAGATTGATGAAATAAAGGTAGTATTTTCCGGGGCAGGTGCAGCAGGGTTTAGTTGTGCGAAGTATTTTATTAGTCTCGGGGTTAAACCGGAAAACCTGGTCATGACAGATGTAAATGGTGTGGTATACAAGGGCAGAGGGGATAATAATTATCTTGATGAACTTGCAGTAGATACGAATGTACGCACATTGGCTGAAGCTTTGCAGGATGCGGATGTATTCATGGGTGTATCTGTCCCGGGCGTGTTAAAACCGGAAATGTTAAAAAGCATGAATAAGGACCCTGTTATATTTGCCATGGCAAATCCGGTTCCCGAGATTGATTATCCTCTTGCAAAGCAAACACGCTCCGATGTCATCATGGGAACAGGTCGCAGTGATTATCCTAACCAGATAAATAATGTCAGTGCATTTCCGTATATCTTCCGTGGTGCGCTTGATTCAAATGCTTCATGTATTAATGAGACAATGAAACATGCAGCAACTAGTGCAATCGCCGCGTTAGCACATAAGCCTGTTGATGAAGCAGCAGGTTTTGATGGAAAGGACCTGGTATTCGGGAAACTATACATCATACCTAAACCATTTGATCGCCGTTTGCTAATAGATGTCAGTGTGGCGGTCGCGGAGGCAGCAATGAGCACCGGTGTTTCACAAAGGGAGCTTGATATCGAAGAATACGCACAACAGCTCAGGACATTAATTCATCTTAAAGGATAAATTTATCTATTTTTAAACAATGTTGTTTGTCCCCAATTATCTTTTCAAGCTTGGGGAAGCTGCATAGATTGGTCGATGAATAGGTTTCCAATAAACATCTAGATGAACACAACTGAAAGCGGACATTCAACTTATCAATAATTAGCGGTCTTTCTTACTCGTGCCTTTTTTGATCTATATCAATAATCAAAAGGAAGGACGTACTATATTTGGGGTCATAGTTTAAGGTGCGGAAGGGATGACATAAATGAAGTGGAAAAGTGGCTAGCTGACCACATCTACCGTGTAGATACACATCTCAAGAAGTGTGTGAATAAGTAAATAATGTCCGGTCAGGACGTTAGCTGCCTATCATCAAAAAGCAATGCAAGACCAAATCGACAATTTAGAGATGCAAAATTTCAACAAAGAGCCCTTCAATTAGGAAGTGCCTTTCATCCATAAGGCCGGTGGCATTAAATAATAATCGACAAGGGATTCACAAAGTGGGAACGATAGTTATTATACCGAAAACAAATATTGGAACGATAGATAGTGATCATCTCAGGTTGGTAAATTTAATTGATTCATTGCTACATTCAATAGAAACTCATGCCCTTACAGAGATAACTGCGGGAATGGTAGAAATTATATTTCACCTAGAAGAACACTGCGAACAAGAAGAAGAATTAATGCGCAGGGTAAATTACCCTGATTACGATAACCACAAAGCTAAACATCATGATATTCTGATGAAATGTAATAAAGCCAACGATGATTTTATCAGTCATCAAGATTGTAAGGAGTTAACTATTTTTATTACGGCTAAACTTATCCCATGGCTGCATACGCATGCATCCTTAGATGATATGGCGATGGCGGAAAACCTACATTCTAAGTCTACCCCTACCGGGGAAGCTAAAGACTTGTCTGAATAAAACTATTACCATATTCCTAAATAAGCAAACACCATGCATCGTTGTTTTTTTGGTATATAGCAATAGGCTGAACGTCCGCTTTCAGTATTATGGTCTTGCCCCGGTTTAGTGGACACATCTAAATTAACCTAAAATTAGAGTCAGGAGGTGTGTCATGGGTAGAGCGAGGAAATATAAACGATATAGCCCTGAGTTCAAGCGAGAAGCATTAAAACGTGCCAGTGAAGATGGCA
>CAZDFI010000168.1:0-3165 GCA_964504725.1 uncultured Enterobacteriaceae bacterium | reverse complement strand
AATTACGATTAGTTTTGGTACTTGGTTTGCTTGGATTAGGTTTGACTGCTTGTGGCGGTGACGATGGTGATACTGGATCTTCAGACCAGTCTTCATCAGACGCAGGCACAACCAGTGGGACAGTAGAAGCTTATGATCCCGATGTGCCTTCAATGGCCGTTGAAGATAATGGCGTTATTCACCAGGAAGAGATCTACAAAGCCTGGCCGCAGTAGTTTGCTGCTGTAGTAATCTGCAGTAGTAAGATTGAACCAAGCCACATAGATTAGAATTTTATGTGGTATGGTTCATGTAGTTTTACTCCGCATGATTTTTGTTCTCGGATAATTCCTACCCTGGAGAAGCTCCTTATGTTATTCAAAAAATTACAATTTGCTATATTGCTTGGTGTGTTTACATTAGGTTTGACTGCATGTAGTGATGACGACAGTGACGCAGGCTCATCTGATGAACCACAACCGATGGCCAAAAGTACGATTGAACAGTCTACTACGGTGCAGGGTACTACAGCCGTTTCTGCAAAGGCCGAGGGCGCTTCTGGTGGAACACTTGAGGCCTACGATCCTGATGTTCCTTCAATGGTGGTTGAAGATAATGGCGTTGTTCAGCAGGAAGAAATCTACAAGCACTGGCCAGCGCAAACTGCGGCAAGTAGTGATACGGCATCAACAGAGCCGGTAGCAGAAGCGCCTGCTGCTGTGGCCGCTGAAACAAAAACGCACACTGTTTTTGGACAAGCAACCAGTTTCAGTCCCAATATTCTCTTCATCAATCCGGGTGATACAGTGCAGTGGAAAAACATGACCATTCATGATTCAGTCTCCATGGAAGGTTTGATTCCTGAAGGCACAAAACCCTGGGTATTCAAAATTGGTCAGAATGGCGCGGTAACATTGACCGAGGAAGGCATTTATATTTATAAATGTAATCCTCACTACCCGCTTGGTATGGTTGCAGCGATTATTGTCGGCAAGCCTATCAATATCAAACAGGTACAAGCCAATGCGACGGGTCGCTCAAAAGGCACTGTGATAAAAGTAATAAAAGCATTGGCAACGAGTTAATTGTTAATGAGTAATCCTTACTGAAAATTGCACTATTTGTTAGATAAAAAGCCGCTTGTGTAAGCGGTTTTTTTTATGTTTTTCAATAGTTATGCTTCTTCCTGTTATAATGAGTATTTGATAATGCATTGAAATCGTAGTCAGAAAATATTTTTCTTACTAACAGTTTTTATTAATGAATTTATTTAATTCCTTAATCTCGGCATCCTTTTCTTCTGCACTCAAATTAACGCGTTCTCCTTTTTCATCCAGAAAGTAAAGCCCATAGGTCTCGTCCAGGGTTCTCTTATAGTCTTTTGCTTCTGCACATTTTTTTTTCAATTTCATCTTTTCTTCGCGTTGCTCAGCTTTTTTCAATTTTTTTTCCTGACGCTCCTCCTCGTAGATCTCCAGTAATTTTTTTTCTTGTTCCACTCTTTCTTGTAATTCAGTACCGGTGCTGGACGAAGTATTTGTCGTATTTATTTCAATTTTTTCTTTATTACCGCCACCAAGGCGATCATCGAAGTGAACGTTGCCGTTCTCGTCTACCCATTTGTAGATTTCAGACTGCACAATCGCTGGAGAAAGAAACAAAATGGTAATCAGTATCCTGATAACTCTGAGACTAATGATTGCCAAGGCAATGTTATTCCCATGTGTGTTCATTCAGATAACCTCCAAGTACTATTTCCTTCTGCGAATTCAAAAAATACTCTTCTGCGTAAATAAAATCAAAATGTTCAGCTGGGTTCTGTAATGAGTTGATTGATGATGTTTTCGATATGCCTGGCGCGATTATCGCCTTCATGAGTTTCACCGAAGAAGACCGCGCGGATATTGCCTTTTTTATCGAGTATATAAAATGCAGGCCAGTAGCGATTATTCATTGCACGCCAATAAGATGAGTTGTTATCAATCATGATCGGGTGATGCAGTCCAAATTCCTGTACCTTGGCCACAATATTTTCTTTGATTTTTTCATTTTCGAATTCAGGAGTATGTACGCCAATGACCTGGAAGTTCTCTCGATTAAATCTATTTTCCATGGCCTTCAACCAGGGGAAAGATCGATAGCAATTCCAGCAAGCAAAGGTCCAGAAATCAATCAGCACAACCTTACCTTCAAGATCACTAATGCGGAGGGGTGTTGAATTGATCCATTCCTGCTTGCTGCTGTGGGTAAATTCAGGTGCTTGAAGGGGTGTTTTTAAAATGCCACTCGCAGCGAACGTCATATCTTGCAAAATGACAGTTGAGGTAATGATGATCAGGAAACTAACGATGAGAAATTTTTTCACGGTGTCTTTTTACGTTTGCCTGGTAATCAACAGAGACCTGCTTTCGGGGGATTTGTTCAACAATGATTTTCATTTCATTACGTAATAAAGAAATTCCGCAACAAAGGGGAGAGAAAATAATCTCTCGGAGACTAAGGGCCTCATCTGTCATTTGGGCATGCGTCGTTTTGGGACAAGCCCGACTGAATTATCACGCTAATTGCTTGCCTGGTGCTTTAACCTGCAGTTCATCCATTCAGTTTGTGATATAGCTCACAAAAAATAGTCTTTTTTTTAGCATTTGTAAGGGGGATACCAGACATCTTTTTATTTCTTATCAAAGTAATCTATAGCACAAAAGTTTAAGAATTTTTTATCAAAAACTTTCTTTAACAAACTCTCTGTAAACGCAGATTGAATCGATTTTTAATGAGGAGTTAATGAATACAGATGGCTACATTTAATTTTGACGGTACAACAACCGAGACTTTGGACTTTGATCCCTTAACGGATGTGCTCAATATCAGTAACCTGTCGGCGGCAGGCTCCAGGGTGAGTGAGACAGACGATGGGGTAAAGATCAAAAACCCCGCAACAGGTCACTATATCCTGTTGACCGGGACGACGCTGGAACAGTTAACCACGAGTAATGTGGTCTATGCCGATAACAGTCTGTTAGTGATAGGCGACGATCTGGCTGACAGCCTCACCGGCGGCGCAGAAGATGACTATTTCCTGGGTCTGGGTGGCGCGGATACGCTGGATGGTGGTGCTGGTGATGATCTGCTCAAGGGTGGTGCGGACAACGATGTGCTGCACGGTAATGGCGGTAATGACACTCT
>CAZDFI010000167.1:0-3279 GCA_964504725.1 uncultured Enterobacteriaceae bacterium | reverse complement strand
ATGGCCGGTGACATGCAGGGTGCGCGGCACATAGCAGGCATCGAAGGTTTGATTGATTTCCTGATCGGCCTCCAGGACGTTTTCAAAGCGCATGATCTGGTAGCCGCCGGTCATGGTCAGTCCGCCCTGGCTATCCAGGCACAAGCCCATGGGTTTTGGCATGGCGGCCTGATGCACATTCATGCCGCCGTCCTTGTTGCGGCCAATAAAATACAACAGGCCGGACTGGTAGGAAGTCAAGGCGATTGAGATATTGAGCTTTGCCAGCCGGGCATAGATGCCATCGGACAGGGAATATTCGACTTGATCGGGGTTGTCTTGCCCGGTTCGGGCGATTCTTGTCCTGCTGATTCATGTCCTGCTGATTCAGGGGATGTGGATCCGGGGCCGCTTGTGCCAACGGCAGCAACAGGCAAGTCGCTAGTACCTGGATCTGTGCCTGGCGTTTGCCCGGTTTGTTTTTTCGGTGTTTTGGCGGGTTCTTCTGCGCCCGACATCAGTCTGCGCCCGACATCAGCTTGTCGCTTGTCGCTTGTCGGAAACATCGTCCAGCTCACGTCCAGCTCATTGCAAGTTTTTTTCAGTGTGCTATTCCTTAATAAAAACACAGAGTGATTTTTATCTCTAGTTCAAACGATACTTAACTGATAACGACTCTCTTGATAAACAGGCTTGCTATTCCAGACGATACAGTCAGGTCTCTCTCAACCTGATTCTCCTATTCCTTAAGTCTTATTCATGAACGCGCTCTATATTAATCTAACGATGAACAGACCAGTATCAGGTGAACACCCTACATATTCTCAATATGGAACACTTATCTGCGGGGAATAATATTGATCCTTAAAATTTACCTTTATGCCTTCTTTGCAGTAATGAATGACATCATTATCTGAATTGCCGACTGGTTTACCTGATCCAGTAGATGATGGGGCCTGTGTACCTGGGCCTGCGCAGCATAAATTTATTAGCAACGGTAAACTTGGGGATAATCTTGTGATTTCCTTACAACTCTTAAATGTTTAAATTAATCATGTGATATGACCCGTCTCGCAGTAGGAACGCCGGTTACCCGGCGCCCCTACTGCGAGACCGGTCTGTCCCTTTTATTCAAGACATGACTTACCAACTGGAAGAACTCTTTAAAATCGTCTACAACAACATCCGGTTTATGCGGATGTTTTGCGTTACCAGGAAATATCTTGTCTAGCCACGCTTTATCCCACTTCGCACCATTATAAAATATATTCGTAACACCCGCTGTTTTTGCTGAAACAGTATCCGTCGTACTATCTCCGACATACCAGCAATGCAACCCGGGCTTAACACCAAGATTTTCTAATGCCTTTAAAATCAGATCAGGAGCAGGTTTCCGGTGGCGGACATCGTCGCCACAGACCATGGTCTCAAAAAAGTGGGCCCATCCGGTGACGTGAATAGCCTCAATCTCATGCTCCAGGAATTCGCGATTCCGGTTCGTCAATACACCCAGTTTCAGACCCATCTCCACGAGATTATCCAGCATCACATCAATACCCTCTTCAAATGGATGTATCTCTCCGAAATGATTCTGGTAACAATGATTAAATTCCTCATGTGCAATGTGTTTCGCCTCTTTATCATGATCAAATAGCACTTCGAATATATCCGTCCGGGAAATCTTTCTGTCGGCCTTAACCTTGGGATGCAATTTCAGATTATCACGTACATATGCAACCAATCTCGCATCTTCAGCTGTCTTGCTTTCCCCAGGCTTTGTCATCCTTTGCAGTAGATCCAGTTCATCAAATTTTAACAGCGCATCATCAACAGCGTGATACATAGCTTCAAAGGTATCTACAAGCGTTGCATGCCAATCAAATAAAATTATTTCGGGTGGTGTAATCACTCTCATATGCATAATTATAAATAAATGATACTCAACGTTAAAAGGTGTTTTGTATACAGACGATATACATGAACCTCGGTTGCCTACAGGAACCTCGGTACCCCTTGAGGGGTGTGTAGGTAAGGTGCGTGAGCACGACCACATGGATGTGGGAGGTAGAACGAATCAGGAGACAGAGTCGAGGAGCGGAAGCTTTGCCGAGGACATTCAAAAGCTGCCCGTCCCTTTATTGCTTGATAGTACTCTGTCTCACTACACCGTGTTTATTCACATAATGCTTCCTAAGCTGCTTACTCAGCTGCCCAGGTAAGGACTTATTCTGTGATCCCTTCCGGGATCCAGCTTTTTTTATTACAGAATATCCAGCTTTTTTCATATCACTGTTCACCAGCATACTCATTAAAATTAAGCTTACTCGATATTTTCTTCAAGCAACTGCATGTCTTCTTTACTGAATTCTACATTAATTGCTTGCAGGCTATCCATTATACTACTCGTTTTGCTTGCCCCCGGAATGGTCAATATTGACGAGCTCTTATTTAGTAACCACGCGATCATTATTTGATAGGTGGATGCATCATATTTTTCAGCCAGCTTTATTAATAAACTATTGTCAGCACGCTCAGCATGTTGGGAATGTCCACCGACAGGACTGTGCGCTATAAAGCTAATATTGTTTTCCTCACAAAATTTAACCACACCATTTTTAAATGAGTTTTGCTCAAACAGATTACATCGGTTTTGTACAGACATGATGTCAGTGATGGAAAGTGCTGTCTGGATTTGTTCAACAGTGACATTAGATAAACCAATGTGTTGAATCTTGCCTTCAGCCTTAAGTCGCCCAAGTTCGCCAACTGAATCGGAAAGTGGCACATCCGGATCGGGTGCGTGAAGTTGATACAATAATATTGAATCAGTATTCAGATCCCTCAAGCTTTTTTCACATGACTGTCTTAACCACTCAGGGCTGGCATCAACTGTCCAGGTACCCTTGGGACGTCTCAGACCGCCTTTAGTGGCAACAATGATATTATTTGACTGCTCCAGTTTTGATAAAGCCTTTGCGATTAATTTCTCATTGTGTCCTACATCAGAATCATCAACACAATAGACATTAGCAGAATCAATAAAATTACCCCCACCATCAACAAAGGCTTCGATAACACCTAAAGCTTGTGCTTCACCCGGTCGCCCATCCAGAGATAAAGGCATAGCGCCTAAACCAATGGCATAGACCTCAATGTTTGTATTGTCCAGTTGTCTATATTTGTTCATAAGTGATGACGTAATTATTCCAGCATGGAACAAAAGGAATAAAAAAGGGATCGTAGTGTAATGGCACTTACTTAAACTTGCACCGTGTGTTTTCGTCATTCCCGCGCAGGCGG
>CAZDFI010000166.1:0-3321 GCA_964504725.1 uncultured Enterobacteriaceae bacterium | reverse complement strand
AACTTGGTGTCGTCAATGTTTTTCACGCGGGAGATGGAAATTTACACCCGCTGATTTTGTATGATGTAAGTATTGAGGGTGAGCTGGAGCGAGCCGAGGAGTTTGGCGGAAAGATACTGGAAGTTTGCGTGGAAGTCGGTGGGACTATCACAGGGGAGCACGGTGTTGGCATTGAGAAAATCAACCAGATGTGCGTTCAGTTTAACACAGAAGAACTGGTTCAGTTTCATGCCATAAAAAATGCCTTCGACCCGAAAGGATTGTTGAATCCAGGCAAAGCAATTCCCACCTTAAACAGGTGCGCAGAATTTGGTGCAATGCATATTCATCAGGGACAACTTGCACACCCGGAATTGGAAAGATTTTGACTGACAACTTAGTTCAACAATATCAAGCCCAAGTACAAGAGGCTTATTCATCAGAAACGCCATTGTGTATTCAGGGAGGTCGTTCGAAGACGTTTTATGGCCGTAAAATTGAAGCAGATTTACTTGATGTTTCATCAAATTCAGGCGTGGTCTCTTATGAACCTACTGAATTAGTCATCACCGTACGGGCCGGAACTACGATTTCAGAAATTAACCAGGTTTTAGCTGCGAAGAATCAAATGCTGGCTTTTGACCCCCCCTGCTTTTCAGAAAATGCAACAGCAGGAGGGATGGTTGCCTGTGGATTATCTGGTCCACGGCGACCCTATGTAGGTGCTGTCAGGGATTTTGTACTTGGCCTTAAATGTCTTAATGGCAAAGCAGAGATACTCAATTTTGGTGGCCAGGTGATGAAAAATGTCGCTGGCTATGATGTATCAAGGTTGATGACAGGCGCAATGGGAACATTGGGCATCTTATTAGAAATTTCCTTGAAAGTATTACCAAAACCAGCCTATGAGCTAACGCTAACGGGCGAATCAGATTTTACCACGGCGATTAAATTAATGAATCAATGGGCGGGACAATCTGTTCCAGTGTCTGCCGCGAGTTTTCGTGACAATAATATTTATGTTCGCTTATCCGGATACAAGAAAGCCGTGATAGCTGCAAGCAGTAATATTCCTCTCTCAGAATATGCCGATGGAGATTGCTACTGGGAATCAGTAAGAGAACAAAAGCATGGTTATTTTTCAGAGGATGAAAAACTTTGGCGTATTTCTGTCCCTTCAACAACTGAGAAAATAAAACTCAGCGGGGAATGGTTTATAGATTGGGGTGGTGCACTACGTTGGCTGAAAACATCAGAATCTAATGAGCATGTGCGTGATATTGTTGCTCAGGTTGGTGGGCATGCCAACTTATTCAGGGGTGGGGATCAGGATGATGATATTTTTCACCCATTATCAGTTGGCATTGAGAATCTGCATGTTGCATTGAAATATGCATTTGACCCGAAAAGAATTCTCAATCGGGGTCGACTGTATAAGGAATTCTAAATTATCAAGTAGTTTGGATATATGCAAACAAACATAAGCGAAGAATTAAAATTAACAGCAGAAGGCAGCGAAGCAGATAGGATACTGCGAAGTTGCGTACATTGTGGTTTTTGTAATGCGACTTGTCCAACTTACAGAATATTGGGAGATGAGCTGGATGGACCCAGAGGACGCATTTATCTAATTAAAGGTCTATTGGAAGGAAAGGAAGCAAGTCAAAAGACACAATTACATCTTGATAGATGTCTCACTTGTCTTGCGTGTGAAACCAGTTGTCCATCAGGGGTAGAATATGGGCGTCTGGCTGAGATAGGTAGACAGCAGATAAATAAAAAGATTAAGCGAATATTCAGTGAGAGAAGCTATCGCTATTTACTTAGGCAGATTCTGCCTTATCCAAAAAGGTTTTCATTACTTATAAGGATAGGGCGAGGCATAAGATTTTTATTACCTGACAAATATCGCCGAATGATTCCAGTAAATTTACATACCAAACAGCAGATTAAAAAGATTGAATCAGTTGTACATACACGCAAAATGATCTTGTTTTCAGGTTGTGTCCAACCATTGCTCTCACCTGAGACAAACTGTGCGTCAACACGATTATTAAACAAACTTGGTATCGAGACCATTACTAGCCGGGATGAAAAATGTTGTGGTGCAATCGATCATCATATGGCTATTGATGAGAGAGCATTGTTTTTTATTAAAAATAATATAGATGCCTGGTGGCCTTCTATTGAGCAAGGGGCTGAGGCAATTGTGATATCAGCCAGTGGTTGTGGCACCATGATCAAAGATTATGGTTATATATTGAGGAATGATCCTGATTATAAAGATAAAGCACACCAGGTTGCAAAGTTGGCGAGGGATATCGGAGAAATAATAGCAGCTGAAGATGTTGGGAAACTAAGAAAAATAATCAACGTAAGTTCAAATAGATTTGCTTTCCAGAATCCATGTTCTCTACAGCATGGTCAGAAAATGAAGGACAAGACAGCAGAATTACTTAAAAAACTTGGATATCAAATATGCGATGTAGAAGATGCAGATCAATGTTGCGGTTCTGCAGGAACGTATTCACTGTTACAGACTGAACTGTCTGAAAAATTACGCAGAAAGAAGATAAATTCTTTGGAAGTTGTGAAGCCGGATGTGATTATGACTGCTAACATCGGGTGCCAACTACATCTACAGCAGGCAACCGACATCCCTGTCAAGCACTGGATTGAAATCTTAGAGGAGGATCTTCAATCTTGATTTACCATAATGAGTAAAGCCAGAGGAATAAAATTCTTCATTAGGAAATATTATTTTAATTTGTTGCCTGCCAGGAGCCATCACTACCGCGACAGGCCGTGCCATGTACAATCTCTGCTCTCCCTTCAATCACCGCTTCCGTTGTGTAGTCGCGACATGGGCCAGAGTTACTATCGTAGGTTCTAGTGGGTGTCACACTATAATCGATATCAGTATCAGGATTATTCCAGGCCATTGTTGAACCTGTTGGACTGGTTTCTAGCGCTACCTGCGTTTTATATTGATCCAGTTCATCCATGTCCTGACCTATAGAACCGCCAATGTACCCGCCCAAAAGTGCACCAATAGCAACAGCAGCCAGTTGGCCTGTTCCACCCCCTATCTGACTTCCGATGAAGGCACCAGTCCCGGCACCAACAAGGGTCCCGATGTCCTGCTTGGTAGGATTACAGCCTGCGAGGAGGAAGAGGGTTAGCAAAATTGAGGCAAGCGACATTTTTGTTTTCATAATATTCTTCCATGCCCAAATCAGGGCCCATACAAAATACTTATGTAGTTAGGAGTTGCTACCGAAAAATTAGTTCAGCAAGATCGTTGAATCAGGAAAAATTCCTAATGGATAGAGTAGAGCGATG
>CAZDFI010000165.1:0-3328 GCA_964504725.1 uncultured Enterobacteriaceae bacterium | reverse complement strand
CGTGCCATGGCATCGAGGCCGCGTACACCATCCAGGATGCCAAGTGAAAAATCACCACGCTTAAACTGCTTGATGATCAGGTTATCCATGATGTCTTTCGATTGGCTATCATATTTGTGATCCCAGCCGGCACCCAGTTCGATCCTTGCCTTGCGATCGCCTTTTGACACAAGCAGCAGGATGCCGTAATTTCGATCCTTGAACCCGACCCCCCATTGATCAAACAGGCGCGTGGCATATTTTTCGATACCTAGACCTGATGCCTCGTAATCAGCCAGTGAGTTAATCGTTACCACATAAATCGGGATTTTTTCTTCTTTTAGTATCGCCTTAGCTATTTCGTTGATCTCGGTACGATGCTGGTCATCGATCATCATCGCCGTGTCGACAAAATAATCCTTACGATCTGGTTTATCCGGGAAGGTAACGTCTGCAAAACTGGCGGGCAAATACAGTAAGAACGCAGAGAGCGCAATCAGGGTAATAAATTTACTACTGGAATCGTACAACTCAACCCCTCCTATCCATTGGAAGCATGGCATCCAAAATAACACAGAATAAATAGATTATCCCGTATGAAATGGACGATGACGTGTATAAATTCGAGGATTGTCCGATAATAAACGCATCGTGCCTGCAAGCAACAGTGATTATTTATAAATTAGATATTTTGTTCAAGGACACGGCGCTCAGTATCGGGAGAAATGCAGCATATAACTAATATGTGAGTATCGCGCAAAGCTGAGCAACAAAGTAGTTCGGACAAAAGGTCAATTTATGCTTCTGGGTCATGGCCGAGATTAGGCATCAACCATCGTTCAATTGTTTGAATTAATTCCCCCTTCCTCTTCGCGCACTGCTAATTGCTCCTCGACTTTGTCTCCTGAGTCGTTCTATCTCCTGCTTCCATGCAGTCGTGCATTACCAGTACTTCCTACACACCCCTCAAGGGGGTACCGAGGTCCATGTAAGTCGTAATAAAAGACTATTCTCAGCTACTAACTTCAGGATCGTAGCCTAAGTTTGGCATTAGCCAGCGTTCTACCTCAAGTTTGCTCATTCCTTTCCTATGAGAATAGTCTTCGACTTGGTCTTTATTAATCTTCCCCAGTCCAAAATACCTTGATTCTGGATGGCTGAAGTATAGTCCTGATACCGCGGCTGTGGGATACATGGCATAGGACTCCGTTAATGTAATACCGGTATTTTCTTCGACTTTAAGTAAATCCCAGTGTAATGCCTTCTCGGTATGATCCGGGCAGGCGGGATAGCCGGGGGCAGGGCGGATGCCCCGGTATTTTTCGGCAATAAGATCATTATTGTCTAATGTCTCTTTTGCATCATAGCCCCAGAATTCTTTTCGCACACGTTGATGTATTTTTTCGGCAAAGGCCTCGGCAAAACGATCGGCGAGTGCCTTGAGCATAATGGCACTGTAGTCATCATGGTCATCTTCGAATTGTTTGATCTTTTCTTCCATGCCGAAACCGGTGGCGACGGCAAACGCGCCAATATAATCCTTCACATGGGTTTCTTCTGGCGCAACAAAATCTGCCAGGGCAAAGTTAGGCTGGCCGGGTGGCTTTTGTGTTTGTTGTCGTAAAGAATGGATCGTGGTTAACAAACCGTCACGTTTTTCATTGGTGTAGATTTCTATGTCGTCATGACCGATGGAATTGGCAGGGAAGAGGCCAAACACCCCTTTTGCACTAAACCATTTTTCTGAGACGATCTCGTACAGCATCACCTGCGCATCTTCAAAAAGTTTGCTGGCTTCTTCACCAACGACTTTATCAGTGAGTATGCGTGGGAATTTTCCTGCGAGTTCCCAGGCAATGAAGAACGGCGTCCAGTCAATACACTCGGCCAGTTCTTGCAGTGGATAATCTTCGAATGTTTCGAGCCCGAGTTTGTCAGGGACGGGGGGTGTATAGTTTTCCCAATCAATAGGCACACGGTTGGCACGTGCCTTTTCTAATGTGAGCCATTTAATCTTGGACTGTTTGCCTTTATGCCGTTCTCGTACTACGTCGTAGTCTGCGTTGATCTCTTTACTGAGTTCTTCTTTCATATCAACGTTTAACAGGCGTGTTGATATGCCGACTGCACGTGAGGCATCTTTGACATGGATGACTGGATGTTCATAACCAAGATCGATCTTGACTGCGGTATGTGCACGTGATGTCGTTGCACCGCCAATCATCAGGGGCAGGGCAAAGTCCTGTCGTTGCATTTCTTTAGCGACGTGTACCATCTCATCCAGTGAAGGGGTGATCAATCCACTCAGTCCAATAATATCGGCCTTGAGCTCTTTGGCTTTATCGAGAATGGTTTGCGCAGGCACCATCACCCCGAGATCGATGACCTCGAAGTTATTACATTGCAAGACGACGCCGACAATGTTCTTGCCGATATCATGGACATCGCCTTTAACCGTAGCCATGATGATCTTGCCGTTACTTCTTATTTCTCCTTCGCCTTTATCTGCTTCGATATAGGGCAGCAGATAGGCTACAGCTTTTTTCATCACGCGCGCGCTTTTCACGACTTGCGGCAGAAACATTTTACCTGCACCAAACAGATCCCCCACCACATTCATGCCAACCATCAGCGGTCCTTCGATCACATGCAGAGGTCTTTCTGCCTGTTGCCTGGCCTCTTCGGTATCTTCTTCAATAAATTCTGCGATGCCTTTGACTAAAGCATGAGTCAATCGTTCCTGAACATCGCCTTTGCGCCATTCCAGATCAACTTTCTTTTCTTTGGCAGCTCCGCCCTTGACGGTATCCGCCAATTCCACCAGACGATCGGTGGCATCATCCCGTTTGTTTAACAAAACATCTTCAATATATTCCAGCAGGTCTTTGGGGATTTCATCGTAGATACCCAGTTGTCCCGCATTCACAATCGCCATGTCCATGCCGGCCTGAATGCCGTGATAGAGAAATGCCGAATGCATGGCTTCGCGTACCGGATTATTGCCGCGGAATGAGAACGATACATTACTCAATCCGCCACTGACCAACGCATGTGGCAAATGTTGTTTGATCAGACGCGTGGCTTCGAAGAAAGACACCGCGTAATTGTTGTGTTCCTCCATGCCCGTGGCGACCGTGAGGATATTGGGATCAAAGATGACATCTTCAGGGGGAAAACCGACGTCGTTAAGCAAAATATCGTAGGAACGTTTGCATAGGTCAAATTTACGATCGGTAGAATCAGCCTGACCTGTTTCATCAAAAGCCATGACCACGACGGCTGCGCCATAACGGCGAACGAGTTTAGCGCGTTCAATAAATATCGCTTCGCCTTCTTTAAGGCTGATAGA
>CAZDFI010000164.1:0-3359 GCA_964504725.1 uncultured Enterobacteriaceae bacterium | reverse complement strand
CGGCATCAGAAACCATATGGAACAATCTGAACCTGAGCGATATCAACCGAAACCAGGCTTAGGAGTCACAGCTTTAAAAAAGTTTGTCTAAACACACAGGCTTGCCGAAATGTGGCCAAGCCTGTATGTTCAAGTCTACTTGAATCCCGCAGAGGGAAAGCCTCTTGGCAAAAAAAAACATTGCCCACTTAGATCAAGAAAATTTGGCAGATAAGGTCACGGAGCATAAACCCGTGCTACTGTTGGTTGATGATGATCAGCTTATTGTTGAATCTCTGGCGCTCGCACTTGAGGAAGACTTTCAGGTAATTGTCGCTGAAAGTCGTGCACAGGCGAAATTGCTCCTGCAAAAAATGACTGAAATCCCCTCCCTGGCCCTGGTCGATCTGGGCCTGCCTCCTGTACAACATTTACCTGATGAAGGTTTTGCATTAATCGATGAATTATTGGCCTTTAATTACAATATAAAAATCCTTATTCTCTCCGGGCAGAGCGAAAAAGCGAACATCCAGCACGCACTGACACTTGGTGCTGTCGACTTTGTGTCCAAACCTTGCGACGTCAATTTATTACAGGCAAGACTAAATCATCAGATGATGATGCTTGAGGCAGAATTGACAGAAGATGAACAGAGGCAAGCTGATAGCGGTTTGCTTGGAGAAAGCCCTGCGATAACAACATTACATCAGTTGATTGATCAATTCTCTGATACACCTTTTCCGGTACTTATCGAAGGTGAATCAGGCAGTGGCAAGGAGCTTGTTGCTAAATACACACATGACAAAAGTGCACGATCCGATGCACCATTCCTAACCATCAATTGTGCGGCATTTACTGCTGAATTACTGGAAGTACAATTATTTGGAAACGTGAAAGGCGCTTTTACAGGTGCAGTAGCAAATCGGGCTGGATTTTTTGAAGATGCCGGAGAAGGCAGTTTATTTCTGGATGAAATTGGTGAATTGCCGCTGAGTCTTCAATCAAAACTTTTAAGAGTACTGGAGAATGGTGAGTTTTATCGTTTGGGTGAAACCAGTGCGCGGGTATCCAAAGCGAGAATTATTGCAGCGACAAACAGAGACTTGAAAGAGGCTGTCCGAAAGGGTGAATTTCGGCAGGATTTATATCATAGAATTAGTGTTCTGACCGTACACGTTCCTCCATTGAGGGAAAGAGAAAAAGACTGCCTGCTTTTATTAAATCATTTTCGCGCACTCTACACGGCAGGCTCTGATTTATTCTCGCTGACAGCTGATGCTGAGGGTTTACTGGTAGGCTATTCATTTCCTGGGAATGTCAGGGAATTACGTAACATCGTTATTCGGTTGGTGGCGAAATATTCTGGCAAGAAAGTCGACATTACGCAGCTTCATACTGAGCTGGAAGAAAATATCTTGAGTCTTCCAGATGAAGATGAAAATGATGTGCGCACACGTATTATGCATGAGCTATCAGATAATTCTTTCCAATTGGATGAGGTGCTGGGTGAACGTGAGAAGATATATATTCTGGGCGCGATGCGACTAAGCGGGGGTAACTTGAGCAAGGCCGCACGCATACTTGGTGTGAACCGTACGACACTTTACAGCAGGATGCAGCGACTGGGTATCGACGAGGAGACTACATAACTAATGTATTACGATTATTTTGGTCTGAAGCAACCTCCTTTTAGAATTACGCCGGACACAAGCCTGTTTTTCCCCGGGGGAAACCGGGGTGCTGTTCTTGAGGCACTCATTTATGCCATTACTCAGGGAGAAGGCATCGTCAAAGTCGTGGGAGAAGTCGGCGCAGGAAAAACCATGCTTTGCAGGATGCTGCAAGTTGAGCTACCCGACAATGTCGAAGTTGTTTATCTCGTGAACCCGAGTTTGTCACCAGAGAATATCCTGCATGCGATTGCTTTTGAACTGAAACTGAAGATCACTGAAAAAGACAATCGTTTGAAAGTCATGAATAAATTGCAAAAACATTTACTTAACAGACATGCCAAAAACAAGCAGGTAGTTGTATTTGTTGAGGAGGCACAGGGAATGCCGATTGCCACGCTGGAGGAGATTCGATTACTCAGTAATCTGGAAACCACCCAGAACAAGTTGCTGCAGATTGTGCTGTTTGGTCAACCTGAACTTGACGAGAAGATTGCGACCCGAGAGATCAGGCAGCTAAAAGAACGAATTACCTATAGTTTTCAATTAGCACCCTTTAAGAAAGATGATGTTAAAGATTATCTGAACTCCCGGATGAGAACCTGCGGTTATCGTTCGGACGATGTTTTTGCAGCATCGGCAGTCAATTACATTACTAAATATTCAAAAGGGTTGATAAGGCGTATCAATATCCTCGCGGATAAAGCCTTGCTTGCGGCCTACGCCGGGAATACGCATAAGGTGACATCAAGTCATGTAAAAATTGCTGCGCGAGATAGTGAATTTATCAAAAGCAGAATATTCCTGACGCCTGCTTTGGTCTCCATGGCTGTGTTAGTATTCGTTGTACTTCTTGGCGGAATAGTTTTCCCGGAGAAGATCAGTCAGGGAATAAACACAATTCAAAAATCATTTGATATTAATGTAAAGCCAGGGAATAAGCAGGTTCTTCAAGAAATCACCCCCACAGGAAACCAGGCATTGACAGCATTAGTGTCTGAAGACGCGGGGTACGTGAAACCAACTCATGACCTGTCAAATTCGGTGCGGCTAAACGAAAATATCCAGGCTATTGACGGATCTGTAACAGGAAATAGTATGACGGAAGAACAGATCGAAACAATATATTTACCTCAGCATGGAGAGGCCCTGTCCATATCAGAGGTAGCGGAAGAAGACCGTCAGTCAGGGGGCATGAGTATGTCTGACGAGGACGTATTGGAACTGGCTAGATTGATTCGGGACAATGAGATCGGATCACTTTCCGATTTGAAAAAACTGCTTGAGGATAGGGATACAGTAGAAACCATCTACTTATCAGAAAATGAAGACCTGCCATTACTTCCGTCTGAACCAGTGGCCATAGGTCTGACTGAGCAGGAGTTTGAACGATTTAAACAACAATTGGTGGCGGTTCCACCGGAAGTTGATTTGGATGGTTCATCTGGAGATGTATGTGAAAGATGCGCTTCTATTATTTACAGGCCGATTTTATAGGCCCATATATAGAGCCATAATTTATAGACCAGGGTTAAATCATCAAAATCTATGAAATATTAGGTGTTTATATCATATAGAATAATCTTTCAGTTTATACTGGCAGGAGTCTGTACCTTTACTGCGATCATGGATAATAAATTATGCGGAAATTTATATTAATCTGTAGTTTAGCATTACTTTCATTTCTGACGGCCTGCTCAGAAATCGAAC
>CAZDFI010000163.1:1587-3400 GCA_964504725.1 uncultured Enterobacteriaceae bacterium | reverse complement strand
ACCTTTGTTACTGTTGATAACGTCGATACGGTTGTCCCTGTTTTAAATATTAGCTTAAATGGTGATGACACCTACACGATGACGTCAATACAGATAATGGATCAATCCACTAGCACGATTAGTGTATCTCTGAATTCTGGTATTACTGGTGGTAACACCGGTGAATACCTACTGGGTGTGGTTAAACAGGGAAATCAATTCCTTGAAAATGATGTGCCTGATTCTGATGATGAATCAGTGGACAATATCCTGGTGACAACGAATGGATCCAATACCACGGTGAATTCAAATGCTAGTGGTCTTGGTGCCGGTGGTACAGGAGCAAATGCTGATCTGATTATCGAAGAGGGCCCTGATCAAGACGATACGGAAGGATTAAGGTTTGATTTTAAAACAGAATTTATTGGACCTGTAGGTGATTCAACCGGTTATCAAGGCGAGCGCCTGGTGGAAGATGCAAAAGTAACCCTGGATAATTTTAAACAGGGAACATTAACGACTACCCTGGCAAGTATCGTTGTTTATGCCTATGCAGTTGATGGATCGACAATTGAGCCAATCACTGCTACGAGTGACTCTGATGCCACGATAGTAACGACTGAAAGTATGGGACTGACTGCTGGTGGAGTCATCATCATAGGGTTAGAGGAAGGTGAGTCATTCACGGCAACATCGATATCCGGCGATGGTTACAACGAACTGACAGTCAATTGGTATGACGGTGGTGCAGAAGGCGATTCCGGTTTCATGCTGACTGACATCAGTTACGATATTCCAGGACTTGGTGATAGCATCGATATGGAATTTGACTACACCGTAACTGATGATGATGGTGATACTTCAGTAGCAGCAATCAGTGTCAGTATTGATCCAGATGTAACCGAATTTACTGATGGTATGGGTACAGCAGATGCGGATGTTCTCTATGGTACTGATGGAAATGAAGACCTCTTTGGATTCGGCGGTAATGACATCCTGTATGGAGATGGTGGGGATGACATGCTGGATGGTGGTGCTGGTAATGACATCCTGACCGGTGGTGGTGGTCTGGATACCTTTGACTTTAATGTTATCGAGGATGGTGCAACGGATACCATCATGGATTTCAATAACGCTGTTGAGGGCGATGTGCTTGACCTCAAGGATGTCATTGACCTGAATGTTAACAATGATCTGAGTCAATGGTTAGAGGTTACCTCTGATGGTACAGACACAACGATAAGTCTGCATGATCCAAGTGGCACACCATCACAAACTATCTTCCTTGAGAATGTTGACTTGACTGCAGCTGGTACTGTTGATGCACAGCAATTGGTTGCAGATAACATTATCCAGGTAACGGAGGTTATTACATAAAAACATAATCAGGTTCCCTTAGGGGATGATTATGTAAGACTGGAAAGAGGGCACCTAAGGTGCCCTCTTTTTTTAGGTGATATCAGGGGACCATATCATGCGCCCCAGGCGTACTTCTAATAAAGCTATTGGTGGTTACATTTGGGCCCTTTTTTTGATTCGCAGTAACTATTCTTAGTAGTGAATAGTAAGATTAGTCATTAGGAAATAGCTGTTAGCACTTGATTTATACAGGAATTTGGTCTGTAATAAGAGTAGTTTCGATATGTGAGTCAATGCTACCATGCATTGGTATATGGGTATTTAACTGCGCGCCGAGGATATGTAATGTCCCTATTAAAACAACTGTTTATACTGATCGCTATCATTTTCCTGGTGATTTTTACCGTTAATTTCATTACCAGTGTCAATAACACCCGGAGTTATCTCGAGATTGAAGCGGAGATCCATGCACAGG
>CAZDFI010000163.1:0-1577 GCA_964504725.1 uncultured Enterobacteriaceae bacterium | reverse complement strand
ATCACTGAGTCCGCATATGACGGCGGGAGAAAATGATCCCCTGTTGTTGACTATGATTAATGCTATTTTTGATCGCGGTTATTACAAACAGATCAGGCTGGTGAATGCAAAAGGAGAGGAACTGGTCAATTCGGAAAATCCCGGTGCGTTTGAATCAGTCCCCACCTGGTTTATCAAGATACTGCCGATGAAAACTGCCACGGCAGAGACTGAAATCAGTTCCGGCTGGACCATTGCCGGTACGCTGTTTGTCACCATCAATCCTGGCTATGCCTACCTAAAGTTGTATGAGCAGGCACAGAAGGCCTTGCTTTATTCATTGATTGCCTATGTCTTTTTCAATATTTTGGTGTATTTTTTATTGCGCCTGATCCTGATCCCTCTAAAGATGATCGAGCAACTTGCCAAAGATATCGGTAATGGCAGCTTTAATACCATTAACAAGCTCCCCTGGACCACTGAAATCAAGAACGTCACCATTTCGATGAATTTCATGTCTGCCAAGATCAAGCAGATCATCGAAAAACTGACTGAAAAGCTGGATAAGGCCGGACAGCAACTGCAACTGGACGTCCTGACTAAACTAAAGAACAAAAGCTGTTTTGACGGCGATATGAAAAACCAGTTGATCTCCCATGCTGAAGGTTATGTGATTTTTATCCGGATCGATAATCTTGGGGCATTATCAAAAGATAAGGGACGTGATGTGGTTGATTTTTTCCTGGTAGAGTTTGCCAAGACACTGGAAGAATCTATCGAGGGTATAAAACATGATGTCTCTGTGTATCGATTTTTTGGTTCTGAGTTTGCCATGCTTGCGGCATCCATGACCAGGGATGAAGTGGAAAATCTGGGGAACATACTGACCAATAATCTGACCGTATTGGGACAGAAATATTCGAGATCTGATCTGGTCCATATCGGTATTGTGCCGTTTAATATCGGCAGCTCAACGGCTGACATTCTATCTGCCGCCTCTGAGGCGTATGAAAAGGCACACTTGATCGGCAACAATGCATATGTGATTTATCAGAATGATGAGAAGACGCGTGACATAGAAGACTGGAAACGGCTGGTCAAGAGAGTGACTGAAGAACGAACCTATGAAATCACATTTGTTGGCAAGGTATACAAGTTACCGGAAGAACAGGATATTGTGATGGAAGAAATCTTTGCCGAAATCATGGATGGAGATCAAGTTGTGCCGATTGGTGCGTTCATTTCAATTGCTGAAAAATACGATAGCGTGACTAATCTCGATAAAGGCATCATCCAGAGAGTAATCCAGGCGATTGATGAAAGGAAGATTGAATATCCTGTCAATATCAACCTGTCAATGTCCTCTGTGAGAAATCCTCAATTCCTTGATTGGCTGGATGCTTACTTTAAAGGGCACCAGGATGTGGTTAAGCAGTTGGTGTTTGGCATCACTGCCTATTCTGCATCAAAAGATCTAAAATCATTCGAAATGTTTACTTCATTTATTCATGACATTGGAGCAGAGATCATGCTGAAACGCTATGAGTCTAAATTCATCTCACTGGAACAGGTGAAGCGTTTTGATCTTGATTACCTGA
>CAZDFI010000162.1:0-3424 GCA_964504725.1 uncultured Enterobacteriaceae bacterium | reverse complement strand
CTCCTTCTCAAATAGAGTCGCAATTAATTGGTCTGGGAGATTCCATTGCGATTTCGAAAATATTCATGTTGTGGCTACAGGCATTTGATAATCAACCCGGCGTTAGCGTGCCGTTTAAAAACCTCGATTATCGTCGTGTTATCGACTGGTTGGAAAGGATCCTGGTGCTGGATCCTAAAGGACAGTATCCATTGTTGGCTGCCGGGCGTATTTATGGCGTCGTTGCAGACGATGAAAAAAAACGACAAATGCTAGAGTTTATTTCTGAACAATTTTCCAAAGATCCAAATCGTCGATGGCCCTCAATGGTTCATGCGATATACGTTGCCAAGCACAGGCTCAAAGATTATCCACTGGCATTAAAGTTTGCACATGCAGTTGCCCAGCAGGTCACGACAAATGATATCCCTCCCTGGGTCAAGCAAATGGAGATATATGTACTTGAGGATATGGGCGAAATAGAAAGTGCCAAAATATTGATTGGTGGTTTATTGGAAAGTGGTGTTATCACAGATGCCCATGAACTCCAGTTCCTGCAAGATCGACTGGGCAGACTCAAGCAAGAAAATAAAAAATAAATTAAAACAGGCTATAGCGAGGCAGTTTTATCCCTCATAATTTTGTAATAGAGGTCAGCAGGATTATTTTTAGCCAGCTGGTCGAAAAGTTCTGATGATTTCTCATATTTTTGTTCATAATAAAGTTGCAATGCCTGCTGTTGTTTTTCCAGTTCTTCTGTAACGGTTTCAGTCGCCTGGTTTTTTTGGCAGATCGGTTGAAAAATTCGGGTTTCTGCTTCTCTTCCCCTGACAATTACAGTATCCAATTCACGATATAGAATATTGGTGGTTTCTCGAGTTGTTGATTCACTGACAATCGTTGGAACTTTGTATTTTCTCGTCAAGCCTTCAAGACGAGATGCCAAATTGACAGTATCACCGACAACGGTATAGGTGATCCTGAGATTAGAACCCATATTACCAACATGCATTCTCCCCGTACTAATGCCAATACCTATCTTTGTAGCCGACCAGCCATTTTCGATAAAGACCGATTCAAGCTGTTTAATGGCTTCTTGCATTTTCAGGCTCGCAATAATTGATAGTTCGGCGTGATCATGTTGTGGTAGGGGTGCTCCCCAGAAAGCCATGACGTTGTCACCCATAAATTTATCTATGGTTGCGTTGCAGCTGTGTAAAATTTCACTCATCTTCGTAAAGTAAGTGTTGAGCATCCATGAGACCTGTTGTGAAGAAAGATGTTCTGAACAAGATGTAAAATTGTGCAAATCACAAAACAGAACGGACATTTCTCTGGACTCACTTTCCATAGACACATTGCCAGGTGATTTGCTGATTTCCTGTACAAGTTGTGGTGGAATATATTTCCCAAATACATTGATAATTTCCTGTTTGGAATGTATTTCAATAAAATAGCTGATCAATATATTGACGACATACAAGATAAGTATCGTCATAAGGCTATAACCCAGAGGTAGGTGTGTACTCACCGGATTGGTATAACTAAGGTAAACAGGAATGCCCATACAGACAAAGGTCAGGAGACTGCCTTTGATCGGGCTTAACACAGGTAGCAGAATACTCAACAGAATTCCAGTCAATAGGAAAACATAGAATTCTCTGGTACCAAACAGTTGACTGATTAAAGTGCTATTGAAATTGATATCAGGCTTGGTGATGATAGTAAAATTAAAAACCCCTACAGAATTTAGCAGAAACAACATAAAGGCGAAAAAAATCAAAGTGACCTGTAGCTTATGCGACCCGATTAACTCAAGCATTTTTTCGTGAGTCCCTGAGGAATGGCGATATTATTGTTTCTTTAGGTACGTCTAGAACGCGAGAACAGTCTAGCTGTATAAAAAATATATCTCAAGCACCCGTAGGGGAGGGGGTATTCACAGATCAGAATGGAATTCAAAGATATAAGTATTCATACAAAATTTTTCTACTCAATAATACAGATAAATTATCGTCAAGGTGGATCGATGAAAATTCTAAAAGGTATGTTGATATCTCGACGGTTTTGATGACTCATCATCATACAAGAGTGAAATCAGGATCCAGAATAGATTTAATTTTATTGAAAAACATATAGTTATATAATTGGCATAGATACTGCAGCAGTTAAAGTCATACACGAGAAATAAAGAGGAACACGTAAATGAATCACAAGAAGCAATCAGGTTTTACTTTGGTAGAAATCGCAATAGTACTGGTGATCATTGGCCTGCTGCTTGGTGGCATTCTTAAAGGTCAGGAACTGATTAATAGCGCAAGAGTAAGAAACATGGCGGATCAGAATTCAGGTATCCAGGCAGCCTATTTTGGATTTATTGATCGCTATCGTCAGGTGCCGGGTGACTGGTTATCCACAAATGCCTCACAAGCAATTGGCGTTACGGTTAATCTACCGACTGCTGCGGCCACAACTGGAAATGGACGTATTGATAACACAACAATGGAAGCTGCCGCTGTCTGGGAACAACTGGCGAAATCACAATTCCTGGGTGGTGGTTTTACCCCTGCTACGGCAGATCCTGGCGACGAAGCGACCTATGTCTCAGCTGCGGTATCACCGGCCAATGCCTTTAATGGTGCATTGATCCTGACGCGTAATGCGGGTTATGCGGGGACGGCTTCCAGCCGTTTGAATTTGCACATGGGTCGGAATGTGCCGGTCAGTATTGCCCGAGAGTTGGATGTCAAGGTAGATGATGGCCTGCCGAATACGGGCGTATTAAGGATGACGGATTTAGCGGGTAGTGGACCATTCGAATCGGCAGAATTTGTACCTGACCTGGCTTGTACGACAGTCGCGGCCGCAACTGGGCCGGGCAATAACAACGGAAACGGAGCAGCAACTGACATCTATGATATCTTCGATGATGTTCAGGATTGTCCACAGGTGTTCATTTATTAAACATTTTTGTTATAGCAAAACAAAGCCCGTGTAATGCGGGCTTTGTTTTTTATAAAGCTTAAATTTTTGTCATCGTACCTTACAATAGCGTAATAAAATCAGGGGAATAAAATACAGCAGGATTTTCTATGACTGAGCCAGCGATTCGTATCGAAAAACTTTGTAAGTCATTTGTCGGTACTCAGGTTTTGAATGAGATTGATCTGACCGTTTCACGAGGTGAGTTCAAAGGCTTGATTGGTGTAAATGGTGCAGGGAAAACAACACTGATCAAATGTCTGCTTGATTTTTGTAGCGTGACTTCCGGAAAAATAAAAATCTTTGGCACGCCTCACATAAAGAAGTTAGCCAGAGAAAATCTGGTGTTTCTTCCGGAAAGATTTGTACCGCCTTATTATCTAACAGGTAAGGATTTTCTGGTGTATATGGCTGAGTTACATGGCGTCGAATACAACAGTAAAAAGGTGACAGATTTATCCAG
>CAZDFI010000161.1:0-3510 GCA_964504725.1 uncultured Enterobacteriaceae bacterium | reverse complement strand
CCAGATTAAGCGCAACAAGTAACAGTAATAATGTAATCGCCTGCATTCCTACCCTGGCAAACATCAGATGATCGCTGTGCCTTTCATCAAATTCGCCACCCTGGGCCATTGCACTTACACCAACAAACAAGATTATTGCTGTCAGAATCAAGCATGCCACTATTACCAATGTTAGAAGATCCATGACTCTCTCCTTACAGTTAATTAAACCGGGGACATCAGACTACAAGTTTAGTAGAGTCATATGGAAATAAATTGATATAGATCAACTAACTTAATATTGATGACATGATAGAGTGCACTCGGGATTGAAAATCAAGATGCTTTGCTGACGGGTACGAAACCAGATGTGCTATAAACATTTCCAAAATAGTTTAAGCAATTTTTATTTCACTATAATTTTGGCCGGTATGGTTGGTGGGGTAATGGAAATTGGCTGGATATCCATTTATAGTTATATTAGTTCCATCAGTGCGCCA
Organism: uncultured Enterobacteriaceae bacterium; assembly: GCA_964504725.1. Taxonomy (GTDB): domain Bacteria; phylum Pseudomonadota; class Gammaproteobacteria; order Eutrophobiales; family Eutrophobiaceae; genus SMWN01. The sequence continues at coordinate 3,031 of CAZDFI010000161.1, read as the reverse complement.
AATGTAGCCCGGCAGATTTCGGCGACTATCTTGCCATATACAGCAGATTTATATTACGCGCCTATGCTTGGCATATTTATTCACTTAGTACTTTCCTTGATTTTAGCCATGTTTTTCTATGTGATCATCCTGAAACATACTGTTCGTAGATATGGCACTTTGGGTGTTATCTTAAGTAGCTTAATGACACTCGGCATGGTTTGGGCCATAAATTTCCTGATTGTTTTACCGATACTCAACCCATCTTTTATATCATTAATGCCTTATATTGTGACCTTAATTTCAAAGCTGTTATTTGGCGCGGCAATGGGTTGGGTTTTAGTGAAAAGTTCTTTTTATACTGAGCTCATCACTGAATAGTTGCCAGACTTTGACTTCCACTCCAGTCGGATTACTGACAGAGAGACCTTCTTCAGCCCACGGGACAGTTTTATCCCGGTTGGCAAATTATAGATAGCTTCTGTTTAACTTACAGCACTTCGCCTTATTCCTCTTCCCCCGGAGACTCTAGTTTCTCTTCAATGGTTATACCCATAGCACCCTCAATTGCTTTGTTAAAAACCGGGAAGCCAGTGTAGGATATTTCTAGAGAAGATATGTTAGTTCTGAAAGCTGATTACCGACTCATTAAGAGCCAGTACAGGTTGCTATTAACTACCGATCTTAACCTTATGGGTTAACTATTATGTAATTCGAGCGTCCCCACCAAATCAGAAACATTGTTGATACTATGCTCGTCCAGATAATCCACAATACCCTGATTAATCTTCGGGCAGATTAGCGGATCATAAAAGAGTGCTGTGCCAACACCCACTGCGGCAGAACCTGCGATAATAAACTCTAATGCATCTTTTGCTGAGGTGATGCCACCCTGACCGATGATGGGTACGTCGTGATGCTTACTCACCTGATAGACCTGATGCACCTTAAGTAAGGCGATTGGTTTGATGGCTGGGCCAGAAAGCCCGCCCTGATTATTACCAATAACCGGTTGTCGCGTCTCAAGATCTATGGCCATTCCCATTAATGTATTGATGACGGCCAGACCATCTGTGCCGGCTTCTATACAACGACGTGCATTTTCGGCGATATCTGTCTGGTTGGGTGATAGTTTGGTAATGATTGGTTTATTGGTAGCACGACGACAAACCTCAACAACACGTGCCGACATGTCAGGATCATTACCAAATTCAACCCCCCCCTCCTTGACATTGGGACAGGAAATATTGATTTCCATTGCATCAATTGGTGAATCATCAAAGATCCGCGTAATTGCTTCATACTCTTCAACCGTCGAACCAGACAGATTGGCAATAAATCGAGTTTCATCAAAATCCAGATTGGGCAGATAGTCATTGACCACGACAGATGAACCCGGATTCTGCAGACCAATGGCATTCAACATTCCCATTGGGGTTTCCATCACCCTGTGTGGTGAATTTCCCAAACGCGGTTCTAATGTCGTGCCTTTTAAGCAGATTGCACCAACATCAGTATTGGAAAAGCCGTTCACACGTGTATATTCTTCACCAAAGCCGACACAACCAGACAGGAGTACCTGTGGCGAACTAAATTTCATCCCACAATACTCTATCGCCAGTTTATTTTTTAAGCTTTCATCCATTTTAATATTTCATCTAGGGACATGCCTTATGATTCACGTTGTTTTGTACGAGCCGGAAATTCCACCCAATACCGGTAATATTATACGACTATGTGCCAATACCGGGGCACAATTACATCTGATTCATCCACTCGGATTTGAACTCGATAATGCCAAACTTTTGCGTGCAGGACTCGATTATCATGAATTGGCTGATGTCCACGAACATAAATCGCTTAAAGAATTCGCCGATATTATCAAACCTGAAAAAATATTTGCCATTTCAACCAGAGGGAAAACCTTATACTCTGACGTTGAATACCCCGCTAACGTCGCCTTATTATTCGGGCCGGAAACCCGTGGGTTACCCGCTTCACTTCTCGATGAACTACCTGAGAGTGACATCCTGAGATTACCCATGCTCCCCAATAGTCGTAGCCTGAATCTTTCAAATGCTGCAGCAATATTTGTTTATGAGGTATGGAAACAATATAATTTCCAAACAGAATAAATACCATCTACAAGGGTACCTCTAATCTAGTTCCTGCCTTTGCTCACGCATTAATAAAGCCTTGACGGCATCACTCGGTAAAACATCTCCACTCACGACCTGGCAAACCTGTTCCGTTATCGGCATTTCAATATTATTTTTTAACGCCAATTGAAATACCTCCTGCGAAGTTTTTATACCCTCAATCGCCTGTCCGATATTTTCACAGGCCTCAGGTACCGTTACACCTTTTGCTAGTTCAATACCAAACCTGCGATTACGAGATTGATCATCGGTACAAGTGAGTATTAAATCACCCAGGCCTGTCAGACCCATAAAAGTTTCCTGCCTGCCACCCAGAACAACACCAAGTCTGATAATTTCTGCGAGACCTCTTGTTATCAAAGCTGCCCGTGTATTAGAACCAAAACCGAGACCATCAGAGATGCCCGCAGCGATGGCCATGACATTCTTGACAGCGCCCCCTACCTCTACACCGACAATATCGTCATGTGTGTAGGTTCTGAATACTTCATTGTGGAATTTCTCAGCAAAGCAGGTGGCCGTTTCTATATTGTTACCTGCGATTGTAACTGCTGTCGGAAGACCGGCAGCGACCTCTTTCGCAAAAGAGGGCCCGGACAATACGACAGTGCTGGCCTTTTCACCAAGACAATCTTCAACGACTTGATGATTTAGCTTATGCGTCGTGACTTCCAGACCTTTACTTGTGAGGCATAGCTTTAGATTGTCATTACCTTGTTTATCAATGAACTCAAGGACGCTACGCATGCCTGCACAGGGAACTGCCAGGACTATTTCATCACATTTTTGTAGACATGATTCAAGATCATCGACGGCCAGGAGACCTTCCGGAAAAATTGCATCAGGTAGATAACGTTGATTGCAATTCTGAGACTTTAATGCGGCTATGTGTG
>CAZDFI010000160.1:2617-3521 GCA_964504725.1 uncultured Enterobacteriaceae bacterium | reverse complement strand
ATCTATAACCTTATGCTCAACCATTCAAAGCAAGCAGGGATAGCCAGGTTTAGTCCTCATGACTTAAGGTGATCATTCATTAGTGAACTATTAGATCAAGGTGCTGATGTTATTACGGTTCAGCAACTAGCCGAACATACCAGCGTACAGACTACAGCGAACTATGATCGCAGAGGTGAGAGGGCTAAGAAAAAGGCTATAGGATTATTGCATGTGCCTTATAAGAAACGGCTGTAATCAAGCAGGGAGTAGATTAGCCCCTTAATTGGGGCTTTCTTTTTACCCTTTACTTGTAGGTCAACATGGCTTGGCCTTGGGTAATCCGTAGGGAATTATTTTACAGGGCGTAGTGACTTGCCCTCATTTTCATTGATAAATGCCGCCAGTAATTCGAGGCTATTATCGATAAACTCCAGAAACTTAATGCCAATCAGGTACTCGTCTTCATCATAAGGTGTAAAATACGATACTTCGCATTTAATAAAGCAGACCTTTTCTGCGCTTAATGACAATTTGATATCAACGGTGTCTCCCCTGAACTTTGGTGATTTTAACAGCATGTCACCCTGCATCCGCTCACAGGACAATTGCGTTCCACCCAGGGAGATATTGGTGGTTTTCAACGGCAAAGCACTGTCGCCTATCTCTACATCAAGATAGGCATAGTATCTCGGGGTTGATCTTTTATAACTATTCACAGTTTAGTTACCAGGACGAAAGTACGACATCATTATAATGAGAAAGGCTAAACGATCCAGACAATATCAGCAGGCTTGTTACTGGAAGTCATTGCAGCTATTCCCATAAAACAAAAACCCCGCCATAAAGACGGGGCTTTGTGTTCCAGTTAGATCAATGAGTTTAGGCATAGTCTCCCATGATTTGTTTGTCTGCGCGTTCCACA
>CAZDFI010000160.1:0-2607 GCA_964504725.1 uncultured Enterobacteriaceae bacterium | reverse complement strand
TTCCACACATTCTTTAATCACAGAAATAATGGGGACGTATTCATCGTCTTGCTTTAATTCCTGCAGCACTTTGAGTAATGTACTTGCTCACTCTAAAAGTATACAACGTCTCAAGGGCTTCTAAACGGCGCCACCATTAGAAGTACTCTTTACTTGTCCGTGGAGAAGTCACCCAGAGATCATCCAGGGGAGCCATCTCTTTTTTAGGCTCTAAGCAGATTCCCATTGCCAATGTGTAGGCCATCACAGGATTAGCCAGCTGATTCTTCCAGACGAACTGAATCGCCTGGAATGCACGATGTTTCTTACTGTCTGAAACAGGTGAACCATCTATCAAATCCAGAATATCCTTAAGCACAACACCATGATCGAAATTATCCGCTGCCTGATAGGCATCTTTGGCGAACAATTCACATGCGTTTGTTGTGTTGTGTCTGTTGGTGTAATCAGCATTCCCAGCAAATACAGGCTGAGAGATAATGAGTGACCATACAATTACATTGGCAATAAAATATTTCATACTATTTCTCTATTTATATACGAGCCTCCAGTTTGTTTTGAGTGAAACCATTTTCGGACTCCTTGTCCTTCACTGCACGACCGCTATAGACCTCGGTACACCCTTGAGGGGTGTGGCGGAAGTGTCAAAAACGCAAAAGCATTTATCGACGAAGGCAATCCATGGCCATCGCCGCTCGAAAACCCGTTCCATACGTTTTCTACCGCCTACTTCCTTGTAGGCGTCCTGTGCATCCATGCACTCGCTGCATACCGCCCATCCATGGGCATCGCCGCTCTCGTACATCCTTCGACTCTGTCTCCTGATTCGTTCTACCTCCTGCGTCCCTGCAGTCGTGTACTTCACGGCATAAGGCCATCCATGGCCAAAAAAAAAGGCCGCCGGTGTAATCACCTGCGGCCTTTTTAGGATTTTTCTTTAAAATCTAAACTAGTACATTAACGAAATCCTATGACGCACAGGTGCGTGCAAACACCACACAGTGGCATGTGGCGCCAAATAAAGTCCTGTTTTGTCATATAGTTCATTTTCATAGAAACGCGATACTGTGCCTGTTTATGTTACATGTCAAGTAGTTAGCTTATGTTTATCAAAAAACTTATAGGATAAATGTGGGCAAATTGTTGATTTTCAAGACTTGTTTTTATCGAAAATCCATTTTCCCCTGAAATTAAACGGCGCGGAAAGTCACTGAAGCGAATATTGGTAGGTTGTTGTTGGGTTTTCACGTCAAAGAAAAAACCCAATCAAGAAATATCACTTTGATGATAAATCTAAATAAACGCTCCCAAAAAGCCCATAATTCGTTATCATAACGCCCTTTTTCGGCTAGGCCTAAATATTCAATCTAAGAATTTCACAGTTTTACTGTAATGGGGAATAAAACAAAGTAATGGAGAATAAAACAGAGAATAAGTCTGGCAAACGGATTGCTATTGTCGGTGGTGGACAACTGGCAAAAATGACCGCTTTATCTGCCCTACAACTTGGTTGTGATGTTTTTGTGCTAGAACGAAAATCTGAAGGTCCGGCTGTCGATCTGGCCAGCCACTCTTTCGTTGGTGATTGGGATAATCCTGATGACCTGATTAATCTAGCCAGGCACGCGGATGTTGTTACCCTTGAAAACGAATTTGTTGATGCCAACAGTCTATCCGAATTAGAAAAGGCTGGTCATACACTATTCCCCACTGCGAAAAGTATAAGTTTGGTACAGGATAAATTTATCCAAAAACAAACATTACAGGAAGCTGATCTACCACTTACACCTTTCAGAGTAATTGAATCACGCGAAGAAATTATTGAAGCAGCAAAAGAATTTAAATGGCCCCTCGTCATTAAAACACGTAGAAATGGTTATGATGGAAAAGGTAACGCAACAGTAAATGATGAAAGTGAGATAGACGCCGCCTGGGATAAACTAGACGGAGATAACAGGACGCTGTATGCGGAGGCATTTTGTCCTTTTATTTCCGAACTGGCGATCATCATCACTACGAGTAAAAATGGTGAAGTTGCATCTTACCCTCTGGTCGAATCCGTACAAAAGGATCACATTTGCCATATTGTTCGTGCCCCCGCACCTGTTTCTGATGAAATTACTAACAAAGCAACCAATATCGCACGACGCGCTGTAGCAGCAATTGGTGCGATAGGTAGTTTCGGCGTTGAAATGTTCCTGACAAAAGATGGCGATGTAATTATTAACGAGCTTGCCCCTAGAGTACACAACTCAGGTCATTACACGATTGAAGCATGTGAATGTTCCCAATTTGAAAATCATGTGCGTGCGGTCCTCGGCTGGCCATTAGGCTCAACTAAAATGATAAGACCTGCAGCCGTGATGGTGAATTTACTTGGGCAAGGTCATGGGTGTGGTGAACCTGCTGGAATTGATGAAGCATTGGCGATGCCTGGTGTCCACATCCACGTCTATGGTAAAGAATTAAGTATGCCGGGCCGCAAGATGGGTCATGTAACCGTATTGGGTGAGACTTTATCTGCGGCAGAACAGACTGCGCAAGCTGCAGCCAATGCACTTATTTTTGGAGTGAGCGAATGAGTAAAAAACAACCATTAGTCAGCAT
>CAZDFI010000159.1:0-3611 GCA_964504725.1 uncultured Enterobacteriaceae bacterium | reverse complement strand
AATGATTCTTTCGGTGCTGTTTCTTTGGTATGTATTGTAAAATTTGTCATTTCATTTCTCCTGTCAATAAAAGTTATTAATTAAGCCCTACCGTGAACGTAACCACCGTCTACTGGCAATATGACACCCGTTGTGAAACCGGCAGTAGCAAGATGAAGAATGGCATCAGTTATTTCTTCTACCTCACCGACCCGATTCATCAGTGCGAATCCGCCGAATGCATCGACGTCTGCGTCACCATAAAGCGGCGTTCTAATCACGCCAGGGGCAACGGCATTGACTCGGATATTGTCGGTAGCCAATTCACTGGCGAGGCTGGTAGTTAATGCATGCACTCCGCCTTTCGTAATCAATGCAGCACTCGCGGGAATACTGGCTGATGGATGCGTGATGAGAACGGTACCGATATTGACAATGCTGCCACCACCCTGTTTTTTCATTTGCTTCACGGCTGCCTGACTGACAAAGTACGTTCCTTTCAGGTTGCCGTTGATGTATTGATCGAGATCTTCTTCAGTATTTTCCAAAAATGCTTTTAACCCAAAGATACCGGCGTTATTAACCAGTACATCAATGCCGCCGAATCGTTCTATAGCCAACTGAACCAATTTGCTGCCCGTTTCAGGATCACCAATATTTCCGGCGACATATGCAGTGCGATCCTTATTACCAAGGGTTTTAATGGCTTGTTTTAGCTTGTCTTCATCACGGCCACCGATAACAACGTTGTAACCTTCTTCCAGAAAGCCCCTTGCGGCATCGAGCCCGATACCACTGGAACCACCTGTGATTAACGCAGTCTTTGAATTAGTAGTCATTGTTCTTTCCTCCGTTGGTTTTCACCTGTTTGTTGTAAGTGGCGAAGATAGTAGAAGTAAATTACTTTGTGAAAAACAGGCTAATGTGATAAACACTTATGATGTATACGCAAAGGTGGGTTTATGGAAACAATAGCGGGTTTACGTATTTTTGTTCGGGTCGTTGAAGCAAGAAGCTTTTCTGAAGCAGGTCGTCAGTTGGGAATGGCTCCCTCATCTATCTCAAGACAGATTAATGAACTTGAGGATTCACTGGGCTCCAGGTTATTCCAGAGGACAACACGTAAGCTGAGTTTGACGGAGGCAGGTGAACTCTATTACGAAAGCGCTACCAATATTGTTAATGAAATTGATGAGGCGAAACATGCACTATCCCAACTAGATGGAACACCTACCGGAATATTGCGCTTGAATGTTCCTGGTAGTTTGAGTCGACGTTATATGGTGCCAACTTTAGTTGCTTTTCAAGAGAAGTATCCAGGTGTAGAGATCGTCTTGTTAGCCTCTGACCAAATTATGGATATGATTGAACATCGTATCGACCTGACTATTCGTCTCGGTACGTTGAGTGATTCAAGTCTGGTAGCACGTAAAATCGGTGCAGGGAGGCGAGTGATTTGTGCCAGTACTACATATTTAAATAATGCAGGTTCCCTCAAACAACCATCCGATCTGGAAAAACATAATTGCCTCACATTCCGATCAAACCCCGGAAGTAATATCTGGAAGTTTAAGGACGGAAAAGGCGCACTGTATGAAGTGAGTGTTACAGGAAACCTCTATGCCAATGATGGCGAATCATTAGTCGCTGCTGCTGTTATGGGGCACGGCATTATATTAGTACCCGAATGGTTGGTTGCTTGTGAATTGAGAGAGGGAACATTGCAAGAGATACTAACAAGCTATAAAACCACACCGAAAGAAACACCCATGTACGCACTTTACCCTCGCCAACGACACCTGCCACCTAAAGTAAGAGCGTTTATAGATTTTTTGGTTGAACGATTTGATAACACGTAACCCAATAAGCATATGTAATCATATCCAGTTAATTCCGAATTCTTTATTCAAATTCCAACCCACATATTTTCATTGTTTATGCAACTACGGCATCAGTAACTGGAAATCAGCCGCTCCCACTGACACACCATTTACCACAACTTCCACCGTATGCGTACCCGGATAATACACGCGCGTTGTGATTTTTTTAATAGCATGTTTTTTTGTCGAGGTCAGCGTCTTTTTTGCTGGTAGAGTTGTCGTCCGCCACTTGAATACTTTCGGCGAAGTCGTGCCGTTGGCCTTCTGGTGATGAATAATATAATCAATCATCAAGGCTTGATTTTGCTTAGAGTCCGAACAAATAGTCATCGTAAACTGCAAAGCACCACCAAACACAACTTCCGGGGTCAATATATCGATACTTGTTTGCTTAATTTTAGGTGGATTGAAACCTAACACCTTTAATGTTTTTTTATGCCCATTTTTGATCAATGTTCGGCAGGCATGTCGAATAAGTTTTTTCCGTTCCTGACTCGCTCCTTTTATCCACTACGCAGCAATTTCTGCCACGATATCAGGATGATCCTTGGCAATATCATTCAGGTTGTTTGCAACCGAGCGTCGCACATACTCCTCGTCGTCATCTTTAAGTCGCTCCAGTAAGTCGATAATTGGCAAGGGGTCTTTGATAAATATTGGTAATCTCATCGCCCAGGGCAGCCGTGGCCGTGTTCCTTCAGAGACTAAACGCCTCACATGCCGATCATTATCGTTTGCCCATTTTTTTAAAATAGACAAAGTTTTGTCTGGTGACTTCAATAAAAAAAACGAATCCCGAATTCTGAAGAAAAACGTTTAGTCAATTCTTTAAACAATGTCATTGATAAATCAAAATGTTCGTGGCCACGCAGTCCGACATAGTGAGTCATGGGCATAATAGCCCAGCCAGCAATACCATCGTCGCCAACGGTCACACCGAAAATATCACCTTTCAGTGATGGACTAAGACTGGCAAGGATAATTTCCCCTGCTTTCAAAAAATCGCTGGGCAAATACATGATCATCGCGTTCATGATTTGATCGGAACGTTCTTTCAATTCAAGAGAATCCATATTTTTCGAGGCTGCATCAGAAAATCCTTTACTATCAAAATCAGGCCACTGATTCTCAAAATGTTTCGCCATACCTGAAATAATTTGACGATTAAATGAATTTTTGAATGGCTCAGGCATGAAATGCTCTTTCGCTGGTTGTTGTCTTAATTACGGAAATCATACGGTCAGATACCCTTTGTTATTGATGTTGAAAGATTCTCTGGCATAGCTGCTTTCAGGTCTGATAATGATATTTTTCAAATCATTCAAGTAGAATTTTGTCAAGTCAGCTATCCAGAAATTCTAGCTGGTATTTACAGGATATCTCATCTAGACTCGGCGGGTAGTCTGTTTCGCTCTGTGGGGGGGTGGCAATGGGTTCGCATCACAATATGCACTATTTTTTTATTCTACTTGGCAGTATAGCTTTGCTGCTGTCCAGCACAGCTACTTACGCTCAATATCCAGATATCCCAGGCACGTATTCAGGTAATGTTGCACAAAATGAGCCTGACGAATCGGAATCAACGAAACGAGGGGTGAGAATATGGATAGATGAATTTTTTATTATTTTCTGTATTAAATCCATATTTATCCATACCAAATTAAAGTCAACTCTGGTTTAGTTATATAAGAAATTAATAAACACTGTGAAGGTTCAAACATATTTCCGCATTTGTTTATTTGTGCCTATCAT
>CAZDFI010000158.1:0-3648 GCA_964504725.1 uncultured Enterobacteriaceae bacterium | reverse complement strand
TTCTTTAAAAGAAAACTGACCCTGAGGAATCTTTCATAACCACAGTCTCTATGTTTTGGTGTTGAAACTTCGTAAAAAGATTGAGGATGATCCACATAAACCCGTTTATATAAAAACAATTCGTGGTGCCGGTTACAAGTTTACAGCTCGAGTGAAATATTCGTAATCCGTGATTCGTGACATGTGACACGGATCACGAATTACGACTTACGACTTACGACTTACGAATTACGAATTACGACTTACGACTTACAACTTACGAATTACGACTTACGACTTACGACTTACGAATCACGTGTCACGAATCACGAAATTGGTCGGCGTGAGAGGATTCGAACCTCCGACCTTTCACTCCCGAAGCGAATGCGCTACCAGGCTGCGCTACACGCCGACAGATAGTTATACTCAAGCTAGAAGCGTCTTTCTACTGAAAATTTAGCCAGATTGTACATCGCATCAAGATATTTAGTGCTTGCAAATCGATCTAGTGACTCTATGGCAAGATCAGCTTCTTTCTGAGCAAGTTCTGCAGTGTATTCTATCGCCCCTGTCTTGTTAATAATCTGTTGGATGGCATCGATATTTTCCAATCCCCCTTTGAGGATCGCGTTGCGTATGATATTCGCTTCTTCCCCCTGACTATTCCACATGGCGTACAGCAAAGGCAGCGTTGGTTTCCCCTCTGCCAAATCATCTCCTATACTTTTACCCAATGCTGAACTGGAGGCACGATAATCGAGCACGTCGTCGATCAGCTGGAATGCTGTGCCTAAATGCATGCCATATTTTGCCATTGCCTGCTCTTCTTCAGGGTCACGTTCACATAGAATTGCCCCCAATCTACCAGCAGCTTCGAATAGTTTTGCTGTTTTACTATGGATAACATGAATGTAGTTATTTTCGGTTGTTTCCGGATCGTGGCTATTCAGCAATTGTTGGACTTCCCCTTCTGCAATGGTATTGGTCGCCTCTGAAAGCACATCCATGACGCGCATCGAGTTTGTATCCACCATCATCTGAAATGCCCTGGAATAAAGAAAATCTCCCACCAGCACACTTGCTTCATTGCCCCATCTCTGATTTGCTGTTTCCTGACCTCGTCTCAGTATGGATGCATCGACAACATCATCATGTAACAGGGTCGCTGTATGGATAAATTCAATAATCGCCGCCAGTTTAATGTGTTGAGATCCGGAATAATTAAAATGCCGTGCAACCAGGAGCAAAAGAGCTGGCCTTAGCCGCTTGCCACCACTATTGACGATGTGATGGCCTACCTGATTGATTAAGATAACCTTAGATTGCAGGCTTTTCTGGATAAGGGCATCTACAAGCTGCGTATCCTCATAGATAAGGGTGCGCAATGTGTCGATATAATTCTCTGCCTGGTTCGGTGCTGTTTTTTCTAACGGTTTCACAAGTAATGAAAACAATGGTTTAAGTAGATTTCTCTGATTTTGCCAAGTCGCGGGTCAGATTGCTATGAAAACTTAAAAATTATACATTTAAATCGATATAATGTGTCTTTAGACTTGTATATGCAGAGTGAATTCCTTAAAATTTGCGCCCTTTAGAAACTCACTCCCCGGGGACGTCCTCCGGCATTATTGGAGAAGCGTTATGTTTGCGGTAATTAAGACCGGTGGTAAGCAGTATAAGGTACAGGAAGGCGATCTGGTCAAGGTCGAAAAGCTGGATGCCGAGGAAGGAAAAACCATCAAGATTTCAGATGTTTTGATGGTGGTCGATGGTGAAACAACAACGGTCGGTACTCCAACGGTAAAAGGTGCGACAGTCTCTGCCAAGGTGAATTCACACGGTCGTGGGCCAAAAGTCAAGATTGTGAAGTTCCATCGTCGTAAGCAATATCGTAAGCAAATGGGGCATCGTCAGGCTTATACAGAATTATCTATTGTGAAAATTACGGCAAAATAACTGACCAGATAATCGACCAAATAATCGAATAGAGTGGAGTTAACAGAAAATGGCACATAAAAAAGCAGGTGGTAGTACGCGCAATGGACGTGATTCCGAATCCAAACGGTTGGGCGTGAAGAAATTCGGTGGTGAAGCCGTTGTACCCGGTAATATTCTGGTCAGACAGCGCGGGACAAAATTTCATGCGGGGCCTAATGTAGGTTTAGGTCATGACCATACATTATTCGCCAAAGCTGAAGGAAAGGTAGTATTTGGTAAGAAAGGGCCGAAAAATCGTACCTTTGTGAGTGTGGTAGCGGGTTGATAGGCACAACGAATTTATAATTTCTCAAAAACCCCGCTAGCGCGGGGTTTTTTATTTTAATCTCTTGAGGGCTTAATTCTCAGCAGCTTGCAGTGCTGATGTCATTCCTGCGAATGCAGGAATGACCACCAAGGAGGGTGGAAATGCAATAGGATTGTCTGGAACAATCCTTGCCCAGAAAGACAAAGTCCGCTTTCAGCGGAACACTATTTCACTGGATGCCGGAATAAATCCGGCATGACGTTGTTTTTAATTTTGGATTTTGTCTTTCAATAATTGGCAAACGAATATGAAATTTGTAGATGAGGCATCAATTAAGGTCGAAGCAGGGAATGGAGGCGATGGTTGCCTGAGTTTCCGTCGCGAGAAATTTGTGCCTCGCGGTGGACCAGATGGTGGTGATGGTGGTGATGGTGGCAGTGTTTATCTCACCGTCGATGAAGGACTAAACACACTGATCGATTTTCGTCATAAAAGATTATTTCGTGCCGGCAAAGGCCAAAAGGGTATGGGTAGAGAATGTCATGGCAAGGGCGGCAATGATTTAACGATTAAAGTGCCTCTAGGTACCCTCGTCAAGGATGCCGATACCGATGAAATTATCGGCGATATGATCTCTGCTGATAAGCCGTTGCTAGTCGCAAAGGGCGGTTGGCATGGGCTAGGTAATATCCGCTTCAAGAGTAGTACCAACAGAACACCCCGGCAAACAACTGAGGGGACCTTAGGTGAAAAGCGAACATTGTTTTTGGAAATGCAAGTATTGGCAGACGTTGGATTACTCGGGTTACCGAATGCTGGTAAATCAACATTTATACGTTCGGTCTCACAGGCGAAACCCAAGGTCGCGGACTACCCTTTTACAACACTGTATCCAAACCTGGGCGTGGTTAAAATTGCGGCAGGTCAGAGTTTTGTCATTGCAGATATCCCTGGATTGATTGAAGGTGCTGCTGAGGGGGCGGGGCTTGGGATACAATTTTTAAAACATCTATCAAGGACACATCTGCTTTTACACATCGTGGATATCGGAATTGAGGGCGATGTTGACAAATCTGCCAAAGACATACAGATTATTGAACGGGAATTAAGCTCATTTGGCAATGGCCTGGAAGACAGGCCCAGATGGATTGTGTTAAATAAAACAGACCTGATGGCCGACGAAGATGTTAAGGAATTCAGCGGCGGATTAAAGAAAAAACTGGCAACAGATATGCCTATGTTCCCTATATCAGCAGTAACCGGGGCAGGGTGTGAGGCGTTGGCTCAGGCAATTTATCTCTGGGTTGAGAAAGAGCAACTGATAAACTCTCAGGAAAATTCTCAGGAAAATATTACTCATGAGTGAATCAAGAATAAAAATAAAACAGACAAAACGTTGGGTTGTTAAGTTGGGCAGTGCCTTG
>CAZDFI010000157.1:710-3713 GCA_964504725.1 uncultured Enterobacteriaceae bacterium | reverse complement strand
GGCTAACTCATCTATTCTTTTTAACACGCTTGCTATATGTTTCCTGGGAATCGTACCATCCATACAATAGTAGTCAGCAGCAATACGCCCGACTGCAGGAAATGCTGACTTGCGTCCTTCCCAGAATTTATCACCTTCCTCCTTGTTTCTTGCGATCCTCACATTGCTGGCACCAGCAACTTTCAATATGGCTTCTACCTGACGACAATCCTCATCGACTTCCTCCTCGGCCCCATCAACTTCGCATATTAATATTGCCGCTGCATCAACAGGGTATCCAACGTGCAAATAATCTTCTACAGCCCTGATACCGCCATTGTCCATCATCTCCAGACCAGCAGGGATAATGCCTGAAGAAATAATATCAGCGACGCCCTTACCCGCTTCTTCAATTTTATCGAATGCTGCAAGAAGCACCCTGTTGTTGAGTGGTTGACTTAATAACTTCAAGGTCACCTCTACAATCACACCGAGCATCCCTTCTGAACCAGTCAATAGTGCAAGCAAATCGTAACCGGCTGAATCCAGCGCATCACTCCCTATCTCCAGCAATTCCCCGGTGACAGTAATTAGTTTTACGGCCAGGATGTTATGTACTGTTAAACCGTATTTTAAACAATGAACACCGCCTGAATTTTCAGCGACATTCCCACCAATCGTGCATACGATTTGAGAAGAAGGATCTGGCGCATAAAACAAACCATATTTTTCTGCAGCCTCAGAGACACTAATATTTCGAACACCAGGCTGGACTCTGGCTATCCGTTGTGCGGGATCGAGATGAATGATTTGATTGAATTTAGCCAAACCAAGCACTAGTCCATCTGCAACCGGCATCGCCCCACCAGAAAGTCCTGTACCTGCGCCTCTGGCCACAACAGGAACATTTTCTTCATGACAAAGTCGCATTATCGCCTGGACCTGATTTACATTTTCAGGCAGCACAACACAACATGGAAGTTGCTTATATGCGGACAGGGCATCACATTCATATACTTGCAATAACTCTTCGTCAGCAATGATTAGTGCCTCGGGTAGCAGTCGTTTTAATTTTTCTATAAATGAAGACATAGGCTTTATTCTACAGATAATATGCAGACTCCGTCAGTAGGTGAATGAGTGGGATTTTAATTAAGCTTTATTTATATTATCAGTCCCTACGTTTTTTATCATGTTATTGATTTATCAGTTATAATTTCCCTCCATTAATGCAAATTACCAGAACTTCTCAAACCGAAATAAGAAGATCATGAGATGAAATGAGCGAAGAAATCTTAATAAATGTTACCCCACAAGAAACCCGTGTTGCGGTGGTGGAAAACGGTGTTTTACAAGAAATTTACATCGAGCGATCTCAGAAACTTGGTTTGGTTGGAAGTATATTCAAGGGCAATGTCTCTCGTGTCTTACCGGGCATGCAAGCAGCTTTTATTGATATCGGACTCGAACGAACCGGCTTTTTGCATACCTCAGATATTGTCACCGCGACAGATACTCCTTCTACGATTAATGATGATTCAATACAACAACCAGCGATTGAGTCACTACTTCGCGAAGGACAAGAAATCCTGGTTCAGGTCGCCAAGGATCCATTAGGTAGCAAAGGGGCGCGCTTAACAACCCGACTTTCCATTCCGTTAAGGTATCTTGTTTTTATTCCGAATCACCAAAACATAGGTATCTCGCAACGCATTGAGGATGAAACAGAGCGTGAACGCTTACGAAATATTATATTAAATTATCAATCTGAAAATTCAGCACTCGCTGAGAGCAATAATTCAAACGTCACATCCTTCGAAATTGCGAAAAATCAGACGCAATTAAGCAAAGGCGGGTTCATCGTCAGGACAGCTGCAGAAGGGATTACCGACGATGAGATTATTCGGGATATGGATTTCTTGCATAAATTGTGGGACTCTGTCGTTGTACGCGCAGAAAATACCTATCCCCCCAGCGTTGTCTATGAAGATCTCCCTCTAGTCATGCGGACCATGAGAGATTTGGTTCATGCAGATATTGAAAGAGTTCGTATTGACTCAAAAGAAACTTTCAAAAGGATCATGGAATTTTCCAAGAAATTTATTCCTGAATTTCTTGGACGGATTGAGTACTACAAAGGTGAACATCCCATCCTCGATCTTTATTCAGTTGAAGATGAGATTCAGAAGGCACTAGGAAAGAAGGTACAACTAAAATCAGGCGGACATCTAATCATCGATCAGACTGAAGCAATGACAACTATCGATGTAAATACTGGTGCCTTTGTTGGTAGAAGAAATCTTGAGGAAACAATCTATAAAACAAATCTTGAAGCCGTGCAAACGATAACCAGACAACTGCGCTTACGTAATCTCGGTGGAATTATCATTATCGATTTCATCGATATGCAGGATGCAGAACATGGTCGACAGGTAATTCGTACACTTGAGAAGCATCTCAGCAGGGACAACACAAAAATATCCATGAGTGAACTAACTTCACTTGGTTTGGTACAGCTCACACGAAAACGATCAAGAGAAAGTCTTGAACATACGCTATGTGAGCCTTGTCCAACGTGTAAAGGCAGAAGTACCATTAAAACAGCTGAAACTGTCTGTTATGAAATATATCGTGAAATTATGCGTGAGGTGAGGCAATTTGATGCCAATAAGTTGCTCATTGTGGCATCACAGGAAGTTGTAGATATGTTACTTGATGAAGAATCAAGTAGTGTGGCAGAGCTAGAAGAGTTTATTGGCAGGCCAATCTCATTCCAGGTTGAATCTCTTTATTTTCAGGAACAGTACGACATCGTCTTGCTCTAATCAGTATGTGATGCTTAAAATATTTATTAAACGAGTCTATCATTTTGTTTTGTATGCATTTGCGATTGTCGTCATGACATCTGCTATTTTCATTACTGTTGTTCGCCTTGCGCTTCCCGAAATTGGAAGCTATCGTCAGCAGACAGCGGATTGGCTCAGCGAGTATATGAATTACCCTGTGACAATTTCAAATATTGAC
>CAZDFI010000157.1:0-700 GCA_964504725.1 uncultured Enterobacteriaceae bacterium | reverse complement strand
TGAGTATCCTTGATCCTGCCTCGAATGAACATATCCTGAATTTTGATTCAGTCCTTATCAGCATAGATATTTTTAAGAGCCTGATCAAAAGTGAGATCACGCCTGAATCAATCACTGTCTCTGACTTAAGTCTTACTCTGATACGTCGACAGGATGGTTCTGTCACTGCATCAAAATACTTGCCTGACGATTTTAAAGACAAACAGCCAGGCAATGATGCACTTACCAGGTGGTTTCTGGCACAGAAGAATATCCTGGTAAAGAGAGCACAAATCACATTGGTAGACATGAATAAAAATGATGATCCATTTCTATTGTCAGATGTAACACTGCGTATGAGGAACAATGACTATCGCACTCAAATTGAAGGAAAGGCAATTCTACCTGCAGCCTATGGTCATATTCTAAATTTTGCGCTTGATGCCAGTGGAGATGTTCTGACACCCGATTGGTTTGGTGAAATATATCTTGAAGGGAAAAATATCAATATTTCACCACTACTTGCTGAAATTGAGAATTTTGATGTTGAAAGACACGAAGGCGCAGGTGATATAAAACTCTGGAGCACCTGGAGTAAAGCAAAACTTCGACAGTTAGAGGGTCAGTTCAACTTCAAAAAATTAAAGTTTGGAAATAATAACTCAGAGGCTTATATCAATAATCTTACTGGTAGTTTTTCCGCAACCAGGAGAATTGACAA
>CAZDFI010000156.1:0-3739 GCA_964504725.1 uncultured Enterobacteriaceae bacterium | reverse complement strand
CGACAATGAGCAACAGAACCGTCACCAATTGTCGGAAGCAATTGCTACAGTTTGAGTTCAAATATGTTTTCATCCGCTATTTTTCCAACTGAAAGGTGATCTTCGTCCGCACACCTTGTACTTCAATGGGTTCACCATCGACCACACGGGGTTTGTATTTGTAGCGTAACGCCGATTTGATTGCAGCTTTATTAAATGTGCCTTGCGGCTTTGCTTCAATAATGACCGGATTTTTTACCGAGCCTTGTTTGGTGACGGTGTATTCCACTATAACGTAGCCTTCTATGCCTTTATTCAGGGCACGCCGTGGGTACTGCGGTGCTACTTTGACAATCGGCAGATATTCGCCGTCTGTAGCCTGCAAACCTGCGCCAATATTTAAATCCAGTTTGGTCTTTAACTTGCCCGGTACCCCCACATTGCCGACCGCCGCATTGCCATCAATCTTGTCAAAATCCTGCTCCGGTATGTCTGGTGGTGGTGTCTCGTCCACTTCTGGTTTTTCCGGCTTTTCAATTAAACGCTGGATCTCTATTTCTACCTCCGGCATATAGATATCAGGCAATTTAATCCGTTTTTCTTTATCCAGACCCTTGTCGGCGAATTCAATCAAGCTCACCATGAGTACTAACAATAATAAGGTGACAAAGGCAGCTTGTGGGATAACGAAAAAGGTTCTTAACAGGCTGCGCATTTTCTTCTTACAAATTCTCTGTCTGCCTTAATTCGACACACTAATTTGACTCCGTCGCCAGTGATATTTTTTCGTGGGGAACTACTTCCCGAGCTGCATCCAGGACGGCCGTAAAGGTTTTTACCGTGGCCAGTTCGTCAGCCTGAATGACCACGCCCCCTTCAGGGTTTTCAGCATGTAGACGCTCAATATTTGCCCGCACAGAACGGATATCCACACGACGTTTATCAATCCAGATACTGTTGTCTGCATTAATCGCTACCAGTACCGTGGTGTTGTCTTTCTGCTCTGTGGTGGAGGCATCAGGCCGATTGACATCAATGCCAGCTTCCCTGATGAAAGTGGCGGTCACGATGAAGAAGATCAACATGATGAACACCACGTCCAGCATCGGCGTTAAATCAATTGCACCTTCGTCATCGGCCGTTGCAGCGGAGCTGAAGTTTCGTCTTCTCATAATTAGTGATCCAGATTAATGATCCATGGTTAAGTGTTCTTCGATTAATTGACGTTCACGTGACGCCTTCTGACTGATATAAATATTGGCAAACACACCTGACAGGGCAGCCACCATGCCAGCCATTGTGGGTATTGTGGCACGTGAGACACCGCCGGCCATCGACTTGGCATCAGCACCACCAGTGATGGATAAAACGGTAAACACATCGATCATACCAGTGACAGTGCCAAGCAAACCAAACAGTGGGCAGATGGCAATTAAAGTTTTAATTATGGATAAATTTTGATCTATCTTGATGCAGGTTTCGGAAATGAGTTTATCCCGTATCGCATGCGCCGCCCAGGACTGCCGCTCTGAGCGGCCTTCCCATGCATCTATCGCTTGTCGAGCATCACGCCGATAACCAACGAAGTAATACCAGAACCGTTCCAGCATCAATGTCCACATGACAAAGGTCAGTGCAGCGATAAGATATAATACCGGCCCACCGGAATTAAAAAAATTATTGATGGCTTCAAGCGCATCCAGTAAATACAATGGCATCGTTATGCTCCTATCGTCCCGCTAACTCAACGACCTGCTCTCTCCGCAACGATACCAATACTTTGCTCCTCGAGGATGTGCAATAAATTTTTCGCCTTGCCATAGAGCATCGTATGCATTAACAATGTCGGGATGGCGACAGTTAGACCCAACACGGTCGTCACCAGGGCACTGGAGATACCACCGGCCATGGCTTTCGGATCACCCGCACCGTAAATGGTGATCGCCTGAAAGACGATGATCATGCCTGTAACAGTACCTAAAAGACCCAATAAGGGTGCTACCATTGCAATGATTTTCAGTAGTGATAATCCTGACTGGATCTTTGGACTTTCTTTCAAGATCGCTTCACCCAACTTCAACTCCAGACTTTCGGTATCCGAATCACTATTATCTTCAGCGACCTTGAGGATGCGGCCCAATGGATTGTTGGTTTTCACTTCTTTGCGTTTGAGTTGACTCCTGATTTTGGCTGACGTTAAGGTAAGGATAAGAAAACGCCAGAAAGCAACAAACAACGCAAAAACACCGACACCGGTAATAATATATCCTACCAAGCGACCCTGATGCCAACGCTCTTCCAGCGTCGGTGTATTAATGATAGCTTTCAGGAATCCGCCACCAGCTGCTCCCGTCGGATCGATCCCAATCGGGGTGACACCTCCAGAGGACGATTGCAATGCAGTAACACCACCTGCCAGTCCAATCGGTTGGCGTGGTAACACGGAAACACTACGCGTATCCGGATCGTAAGCCAGATATTCACCCTTAGAGACCAGGTTAAATAGTCCTATACGAACGATTTCACGGTCTTTGTCTGTACCCACAACGGTTTTATATTTAACGACTCGACCAGACTCTGTCATTTCCTGATGCAGTTCAAACCAGACCCGTTCGATTTCTTCAAGCGTAGGCAAATCTGTGTCACTGTTCATTTTTTTAATAAGATCCCTGAGAAATATTTCTCTATCGGGGAACTGACTGGTGGTAATTGAGTTACGAAAACGACTGCGCATATCACCTGCCGCACCCGTAAGATGCCCAAACAATTCTTTGAGTGAACCTAAACGCTCATTACGTTGTTCGCGCTTTTCTTCGACCAATAATTCATTAACATTAAAACGTTGTTCTAACTCAGCACTCTTTATTTCCAGAGCTTGTACATCCAACATCGCTTGCCGAATGCGCGCCTCCTGTTGTGCCTTCTCCTCAATAAAGGCTTTTTCTCGTTTTTTATTATCAGCAGCATCTTTTGCCTGTCCTTCTTTTACTTGCTGTAACAATTTATTCATTGATAACTCTTCCGCCGCCTGACTTGAAACAGAAAAACTTAGGGTGGTTAGCAGTAATAAAGAGAGCCTGAATAAAGAGAGCCTGAATAAAGAGAACATGAAAAATGAGGTTCTTGTGTTGCGTTTAGATAGTTTCATTGGACCACCTCCGGTGCAGCAATCGGAAGGGTCAGTATGTCGATAGAAGCCTGTTTTTTCGCCATTTTGATACCCTGGCGTATCGCATTGCGATAGGTGACATTGTCCAGTACGTCCCAGGTCTTACTGCCATTATTCCAACTCGCTGAAGTTTTGGTGTCCTTGGTTTGACTGACCAGGGCAATCCTCCCTACTCTCAGCACATCGACTTCCTGGTCTGTGCCATTTAAGTTAACAATATCCTGATAACTATCAATCTTTCGACCGTATTCATTTTCAATCTGATACGCTTCTATTACCTGGCGAAACTTTTCCGCAACATCAACATCCGCAGCCACCAGATTATCCTGAATAAACGCCATTCGCTCTTGACGTTCCGTTGTATGAAACGGCAAGTCCAGTTCAACAAATTTCTCCAGGCTATCTGCCATTTTCGCCACCAAAGGTGACATTTGTCGTTCAATCAGCGCTACTTGTGTAATGGATTCATCAAATCGTTGGATCAGGTTTTCCTGACTTGCCACCTGGGTTGATAACTGTTTGTTATATGCTTCCAACCCCTCAATCTGCTTCAATAAACTACGATATTGAATTAATCTTTCCTGCGCACCT
>CAZDFI010000155.1:0-3845 GCA_964504725.1 uncultured Enterobacteriaceae bacterium | reverse complement strand
CACCATCAAAGGCGGTACTGCTGAGATCGTTATCAAAATCCGAATAGGAATAATTCCCCCATACACCGTATGGGATGGTAGAGCCATCGCCGGCATTCAGCCCTGTGCCCCCCTCCACTTTGAATTTATCGTCATCAATAAATGGACGCCAATAAAAAAGTCTCCCACCAAATACACCGGCAATATGTCTGCTGATGTCTGACACCTGGGTCTGTATCTGAGTATTAAATAAAACGGCTTCCGTGACCGTGCTACTGGGAGTAATTTCAGGTGTAACAGTATTATTTGCACCACCACTGATAAGTGTTAACGTGCCAGTTAATGTAAACTGGCAAAAAACATTATCAATAGGAGCTGTATCAAACTGCCCACTGGCGGAAAAGTTCCATGTACCACCGCTTATCGTTCCGGAAAAAGTTCCTGAGGAGGTCCCTTCAGGATCACTAATCGAAAAAGAACCACTGACATTGCCAACAGTGTCAACTGTTCCACTGAAAGTAACATCAGTGAGTATATCAGAGGAAAAAACAGTACCAGAGCCACTAAAGCTTGTACCTGATTGTGTGGTAATAGTTAGGTCGACTTGTGCATCGTTATCAGTTTCGTCTGGGAACAGAGGGGGATTGCCAGGGGCACCCGTGCCGCAATTGAAGTCATTAATTACCGCTAAGCCTGAATATGTGCCAGTTATATCCGGTTCTTGAGCGTAGGCAACTGCGCTGGACAGCATTAAAGCCATACTACTAAGTAGAATAGAAAAATAGTATGTTTTGTGATACGAACCTATTCCCCCTCCCCCAGAGTGAAAACATCTCCCAGCAAGGTTACATTAAATACCCTATAGACACATAATGAAATCTCTGGGTAAAAAGAGATAGACCCTCAATTACTAATATTTTTAATGTCCATTATTGGCCGATAGCATCAGTTCAACAGCTCTAGTTGAATGTCCGCTTTCGCTGGGAAGCTGAAATTTAAGAAGCGAATACAAACCTGCTGCTTTGGGTCAGAAGCAGCTAATATGATGGATTAAGTGCTCGGTGATGCAGGAAAATAATACTCTTTTTACTACGTTTGTTAGCAAAATGTTAGCAAAACCACTATTGGTCTATTTACGGGTATTTGGTAGTTAGCGTTATAGCTATACTGATGGCGGAGAGGGAGGGATTCGAACCCTCGAAGGGCTCGCACCCTTGCTGGTTTTCAAGACCAGTGCATTCAACCGCTCTGCCACCTCTCCAATTTTTTGATCTTTAATTGCTTTACGCGAATTCGTGGATAACCCATTACAATGTATGGGTATCGCGGAACCGCTCTCGAGAACATATGCCCCAGGTGCATGCTTCGTGTTTCCAGACGTTCTCTCGATCTCCATTCCAGACTCGACTCTACCGATTACCTCCTCGTAATCGTGCCTCCTACTTCCTGTTGTCGTGCCACCTCTCCAGAAGATGCGGGAGCATACCTGATTGTATTCATGACGAAAAGAGACAAAGATGATTACTGTTTATTCTTGTCCTATAAAGACTTAATTTAGGCCCATATGGACTTGAAAATGTTCCTGTAACCCCCATACTATGTACATATTAGTTTATTAATGTAAGGAGATTAGTCCAAATGAGTCAAAATCCAGTAATTGTTGTACGCAGATCCTCTGAGTCTGTCCTGGCAACAAATAAAGTCATCAAAAACACCTACATGTTGCTTTCCATGACCTTGCTTTTCAGTGCACTGACGGCCTGGATTTCGATGAGAATGAACATGCCATACATGGGTGCATTGGTTACTTTCGGTGGATATTTTGGCCTGTTGTTTCTTACCTCATCATTGAGAAACAGTGCCTGGGGAATTCTGTCAATTTTTGCCCTAACTGGCTTCATGGGTCTGACACTTGGTCCCGTGATTAATATGTATCTACATGCTTTTTCTAATGGTGCTGAACTCGTTGCCCTGGCAATGGGTGGCACAGGCACAATATTTATTGGTCTTTCAAGTTATGCATTAACAACAAGGAAAGATTTTAGCTTCATGGGTGGCTTTTTGATGGTGGGCATCCTGACTGCCTTTCTTGCAGGCATTGCTGCCATGATTTTTAGTATCCCCCTTCTCTCATTGGCAATATCGGGTGTTTTTGTTTTATTAATGTCGGGGCTAATTCTTTATCAAACCAGCGAAATCATTCATGGTGGTGAAACGAATTACATCATGGCGACAATCACGCTCTACATCACCATATACAACCTCTTTATGAGCTTATTGCACATTTTGGGTGCAGTTGCAGGTGAAGACTAACTAAACGCTAGTCGGAGAAATTTGTATTGTTCGAGAGCCCGGGTTGATTACCCGGGCTTTTTTGTTTGTCACACAAAATCTATGCTAGCATACGCAGCTTTGTGATTTAGCAGTTCCTCGTATCACAGTGCTGACTACGATAAATCGATAACGAATATTACAAGAATTTTAGGGGAATTTGAGATGCAGATTGGAATACCCACAGAAATCTATGCAGGAGAAAAGCGTGTCGCGACCACACCTGAAGTGGCGGGTTGGTTACAAAAATTGGGATATACCGTTGCCATAGAGGCAGGGGCAGGTGAAAAAGCAAATTTTTCTGATCAATCATACAGTGACGCCGGTGTAGAAGTTATTCGTGACACCGGGCAGCTATGGGCCAGCTCAGATATTATTCTCAAAGTTAGAGCGCCAGAATCGTCAGAAATTGAGCATCTGTCCGCAGGCAAAACATTAATCAGTTTTATCTGGCCTGCTCAAAACGAAGCTCTCCTCAAGCAATTAGCAGATACAGGTGCAAATATACTGGCAATGGACAGTGTGCCGCGTATCTCTCGTGCACAAAAAATGGATGCATTGAGTTCAATGGCCAATATCGCGGGTTATCGAGCTATTGTTGAAGCATCACATAACTTTGGCCGTTTCTTTACTGGTCAAATCACAGCGGCAGGTAAAGTACCTCCCGCGAAAGTACTGGTTATCGGTGCCGGTGTGGCTGGATTAGCGGCAATCGGTGCGGCACATAGCCTCGGTGCTATTGTCCGTTCATTTGATACCCGCCCTGAGGTCAAAGAACAGGTTGAAAGTATGGGCGCAGACTTCCTGTTACTGGAATTTGAAGAAGACGGTAGTGGTGAAGGTGGTTATGCCAAGACCATGAGTGATGAATTCATCGCGGCGGAAATGGCCTTGTTTGCTGAGCAAGCAAAAGAAGTCGATATCATCGTCACTACCGCCCTGATTCCAGGCAGACCTGCTCCAAAATTAATTACCGCTGAGATGGTGAAGTCCATGAAGAACGGTAGCGTGGTTGTGGATTTGGCTGCGGAACAAGGTGGTAACTGTGAGCTAACCGTGCCGCATGAACTAACTGTTACGGATAATGGCGTCACAATTATCGGCTACAGTGATCTTCCGAGCCGTTTACCAACACAATCCAGTCAACTCTATGCAACTAATCTTCGTCATTTACTGACTGACATGACCCCTGAGAAGGATGGTCAAATTACCATTGATATGGAAGATGAAGCCATTCGTGGCGCAACCGTCATTAAAGCAGGTGAAATTACCTGGCCACCACCTGCTCCGAAACTCTCGGCTGCTCCGGCAGCAAAACCGGCAGAAACTGTACCTGTCGTTGTTGAAGAACCGAAAAAGCCGGGACCAATCAAGCAGGCATTACCAGTCGTGATTGGTGCGCTTCTTTTATATGGTCTGGGTTCAGTCGCTCCGCCATCTTTCATGGCACACTTTACGGTTTTCGTGCTGGCCTGTTTTGTGGGCTATATGGTGATCTGGAATGTGTCAGCTTCTTTGCATACACCGTTGATGAG
>CAZDFI010000154.1:0-3860 GCA_964504725.1 uncultured Enterobacteriaceae bacterium | reverse complement strand
CAGTTAATGGCTGAAACAGGTTAATGGCAGAGCACAGAGCAAGAAAAAGGTTTGGTCAGCATTTTCTCCATGACCAGAATGTTATTCATCGTATCGTTAACTCCATCAATCCAAAGCAAGATCAAACAATTATTGAAATTGGGCCAGGGAAAGGTGCACTTACGATACCATTACTCGAGCATCTCGATACATTACATGTCATTGAGCTTGACAGAAATCTGGCGCAGGCATTGTCTGTAAAATACAAAACTGAAAATAAGATCATCATTCACTGCCTTGATGCCCTGACTTATGATTTTAAGGAAATAGGTCATCAACACCTACGTATTGTGGGAAATCTGCCCTACAATATTTCAACACCATTAATATTTCATTTACTGGAATATAATTACTGTATAGATGACATGCTGTTTATGCTTCAGGAAGAAATCATCGATCGCATATGTGCCTCCCCCGGTAGTAAAGATTACGGGCGCCTTTCCGTAATGGTTCAAGCACATTGTCACGCTGAAAAATTGTTTACAGTCAGTCCAGGTGCCTTCTCACCACCACCCAAAGTGATGTCAGCGATCATTAAACTGAAACCCTATGAAGGGGTTTTAAATCAAATTTCAGACTATCCCAGTTTTGCACATTTAGTGAAACAGGCCTTTTCACAAAGACGAAAGACATTGAGAAATTGTTTGAAGGGCACACTTGATGAGAATCAGATAATCAATCTGGGTATTGCCCCTGAAGTGCGCGCCGAAACCCTTTCGACAGAGAATTTTATCCAAATGGCTAATGCTTACTATAAGGAAAATCAATAGCTTAAGGGGATTGTGTACTTAACAAAGGTACTCTTAAGTGATTGATAATATATGTAAGAATCAAGAAAAATCAGGGTCTAGGGAAGATTGGCTCCAAGCCTCCTGCTGGCCTTTACAAGAAAGGGATCAGTTTCGGGGAAACTTCCCCTGTGATGTAGTTATAGATTTCCCTAAGAACATTAACAACATTTTCCTTGGCGGCGATCCCATCCGCAAACGCTATATCGATAATCGGGTGGAAATCCATTTTCATATCAAGATTGGGATCGATGGGGGCGAGAGAAATCCGGGCTATCAATGTGTCGCGTTCCACTGTGCCCTCAAAAACCTTCATGTTCCCGGTGTATCTACAATTTCCTTGAACCAAATCGTCGGGATGAAACATAACGCCACCTTGCAAGATTCCGGTGAAATGCAAAACTCTGTGCTTGTCCGCGTTAGTGAGTTCATTGAGAATCCAGAGCGGATGGGACTTGAAGTCTTTCCCGCTTTGGTACGGTTGCAACCCCTCTATGACTGTTTGCGCTGCTGGGCTGATTGCGCCGATCCTGTCGGCTTTCAAGTCTCGGAAGATATTTGCCCCCATATTGGGCTTACCACTAAGGCTTTCGTCCCCGAAGATAGGGAACTGAGACTTGCGTGCGACACCCTCCGCCAATGCGCCGGAGTGAGCAACGGCGAGAGCGTAGACAAGATGGTCGAGTCCGCTTCTGAGATTTTGGACGACATCACCGATGATCAAAGAGAACGGATCAGTGGGGATTGGATCGATACTGGCTTTAAGCAGAAAATAGCCGGGGGAATTTGGATCGGGTTCGAGGACGGATGTGCTGTGTTCGGCATCGATCCAATCCTTCTGGAATCCATCCAACTCATCCAAGTGTTTATGCGCCCGGTTAATTTTCAGGATATGGCTATGTTCTGGAGTGCTCATAACGGTTATTCTATACTTGTTGACACCAAACCAAGTTAAGATTTTATGGTAGACAAAAAGCAACCAACGCCAGAAAATGAAAGGGTATTCAAAGATACGCTTAAACGTATGCTTGATACTCCGCCAAAGCAACATAAAGAATCAAAGAAGAAAAAGGATAAGCGTTAATCCTTACCTTCCAACCACCGATCATATTCTATTGCTTTAAGTGTTTTCATTACACGTTCGTAGGCTTTACGAGAACGGTACTGTTTATTCTTAGTGAGGACTCGCGTAGGTCATTCGCTTACCTTCGATACCCTTTAGCGCGATGTTGGTACGTTGCATATCATTAAAGCCGTTCTTCTCGCGGTAGGTATAACGAAAATCATACTCAGAGAGGTAACGCTTTAAATGATGAGCAGACCAATGCTGGTAGATACCTGTTAAACCACGCTTAAGTATTGAGAAGTAACCTTCTATGGTATTTGTATGTACTGAACCACGCGCATACTCATGTATTGAATGATTAACAGTAGCATGACCCGCATAATCTTTTACAGCGCGTGGGTAGATAGAAGATTGATCTGAAATAATTGCAGTATCCTTGAAGACCTGTTCATTCAGAATCCGTTTAGCAGTTCCAGAGGTTACACGCTTAACATGAAACGATCGCGCACCACCATCACGCTCAACTAAGGTGATAACTTTCTCTTTATCATAGATGGTAGGCTTTTTATCATAGCGTTTGGTCTTATTAACCAGATAGGTTTCATCGACTTCAACGTAGCCACCAGAACCACCCATTTTGCCTGTTTCTTTTTCACGCATGGCTTCGCGGATACGGTGCATCATGAACCAAGCAGTTTTATAGGTGACACCTAAAGAGCGTTCTATCTGTTTGGTAGAAATACCCTTCTTTGAAGAACAGATGAGATAAGTAGCCAGTAACCATTTATGAAGCGGAACCTTAGAGCGTTCAAACACAGTACCAACGGTGACAGTGAATTGCTTATCACAATCATTACATTGATACAGACCTTTGCGGATCTTTTTCTTCTCATTGGCTTCAACTGGGTAGTTGCGCTCTATGCCTCCACAATGAGGACAAATCGCACCATTAGGCCAGCGTTGAGCCTCAAGGTATTTACGGGCTGTATCTTCATCTTGAAAGAAAGGGGAGTTTAAATTACACATGTTATTTACCTTTTATACTTTAACTTCTATTTCTAATCCACAATGAGAGCATCGGAATATATCTACCTCACTATCAGAGGGTACTGGCTTCATTTCTCTGGAGACGCTATCGACCATCCAGCAAGCGGGGCAAGGATATTCACTCTCGGGTGGTGGGTACGAATTAATATGAGTATTTATCTTGGAAAAATTAGACCGCATTTCCTCAATTTCGTTGAGACGAGCGCGAACTTTATTTTCCTCTTGCTCAAGGGCTTGGTCTTGCTGGCGTACTTCATCTACAGTCCTGTGCGCCTCTTGAATAAATGCTTTAGGTATTGTGGGCATAGGCATTTCTCCTGAATATGTCTTAATTATAGTATCTTAACTACCTTTGTCAAGTATATAATAGCCTAGCTTAAGCTGTGGATAACTCTGTGAATAAATTATCATAATTCAAGCTTTGAATTTCAGGATTTAATTTTCGCAAGTTTGCTTCATTGCAATATGAAATTTAATATTATTCCATTAATATCAACAGGTTATAGATTAATATACTTCTTATGAATAGTAGCCACTATCGATAAATTTCATAAAATCTAGCCATTTGACTGGCTTGTGCATAAAAGAGATGTCCGTCGCGTGTCCGACCAATAATACAGCCATGCTTTTTATCAATTTTAATTTCAAAAAAACGCTGCATCCTCAAAATAGTTCATTACGTCCCAAAAGGAACTGACTTGTCGGTACACTCGCAAACAAACACAATGCAGTGGCTCGTCAGTTAAATGAACGACCACGCAAGACATTAGAATTTGAAACACCGGCAAGTAGATTTAGTGCATGTGTTGCGTCGACCAGTTGAGATAGCCACTGAAAGCAATGGGATGGACTCCTCCTCTTCTCAACGGCATCTATGTGCCAAACTGGAGGTGTTATACACCAGCAAACGAAAAGAAGGA
>CAZDFI010000153.1:2312-3875 GCA_964504725.1 uncultured Enterobacteriaceae bacterium | reverse complement strand
CCTTCCCTGATCTTAAAAGAAACATCATTCAGCGCGTTGACTGGTTGATCAGGATAATTGAACGTTATATTTTTAAATTCAATATTGCCCTGCCATTCTGTACGATGCAGATACTTCTTGCCCGCTTCACGCTCGACCGGCAGCGCCATTAAATTATTTATTAAACCGAATGCGTTTTTGGCATGGTGATAGCGGGTAAACAGGGAAGCAAGAGGGGTAACGGGTGCCAGGGCGCGTCCCGTTAATATTGTGCAAGCAATTAAGCCTCCCATGGTTAAATCGCCATCAGCAATGATGTAGACACCCCAGATAACGACAGCAACGGACGATGCCTGCTGTAAGAAACTGCTAACAGAAGTAGCGAATGAAGAATAAAACCGGGATTTCAATCCCAGGCGTGCGATGTGCCCGATATTTTGTTCCCATCGCCGTTGCATCTGCCCTTCGGCACCCAGGCTTTTCAAATTCTCAAGACAACTCAGCGATTCGATTAACATCGCGCCCTTTTCAGCTGAGTATTTAAATGTTTCAGTAGTCGCGTCCTTTAATGGTTTTTGTACGATAAGGGCAGCAAAGACAGCCAGTGGCAGGATCGTTAAGGGAACATAAGCCAGCTTACCGCCTATTAGCCAGATGACAGCAACAAATAAAAACAGAAAGGGTAAATCAACCAGGGTGGTGATAGTGGTCGAGGTAATAAAATTACGAAATGTTTCAAATTCCTGCAAATTATTGGCGAATGCGCCGACAGAGGCCGGCCGACTCTCCAGGCGGATCCCCATGACTTTTTCAAAAATAGTTGAGGATAAAATAATATCGGCCTTTTTGCCGGCGCTATCGATAAAATATCCACGTAATATTTTCATAAGAAGATCGAACAGAAATACGCTAGCGATCCCTATCGCCAGCACCCATAGTGTTTCCACGGCATTATTAGGCACCACACGATCGTAAACATTCATAGTGAATAAGGGTGAAGCCACGGCAAACAGGTTGATCAGGACTGAAGCAATAAGGACTTCACTATAAATTGGCCAGGATTTTACAATGACATCCCGAAACCAGTGCTTGACTTTCGGTGTGACAGAATTGTCTGTTCGCTCATCAAATTGATGTAATGGCTGAACAAAAAATGCAGCGCCACTGTATTCCTTTTGCAGGCTTTCCATACGGATAACTTTTTCACCGATCCTGCTTTCCGGAATAACAATTGTTAGATTATCGCCGGAGCGATTGATCAAGACGCAAGCCTGATCATTGTTCAATATTAATACCGCCGGCAAGACAAGATTGGAAATTTTGTTTAGTGGTCTTTTAATCAACCCGGCTGACAGGCCTGCACGTTGTGCAGCGCGCGGAAAAAGATCAAGCGTTAATCGATCATCAACCAGTGGCAAACTGGATACCAGGCTATCTGCCGTTTGTGGTGTATGCAATAAGCTGCAAAGTGATAACAACGATTGCAATAGAGGATCATCCGTCCGGGCAGTGCTTGTCTGACGGCTATATTGAGTAAATTCTACAATCTCCTCTTTTGCAAGTTTTTGCGTGTCTGTGCCCTGT
>CAZDFI010000153.1:0-2302 GCA_964504725.1 uncultured Enterobacteriaceae bacterium | reverse complement strand
TATAACATCCTTAGCCCCGTCGTCTACGGTAGCGTGAATTGGCCGTTTGGTTTTGTTCACTTTAGTTCACCATAATTCTTAATATCGTCGGTTTCTGTGTGCTAGAACGACAGCCGAAAAATTGATAGATGGTTTTACAGTTAAGGCCCGCCTTCACGATAAGGCACAACGAGACACTTAAAACAGGAAAACAGATTGATTAATGATGTGGGATATTCTAAGTGTTTAAGCAAAAAATGATGTCAGGGAAATAACCCTCAACTAATCCTTATGTGAAAAATTTATGTTAAATCCGTCACAACTATCACAACTAGATGTTCTCTTTTCTACTGAAAGAGAAATCGAACTAAATGAAAAAACGAAGAGATAAAACAAAACCAGCCCCCTTTAATAATGAATATAGCCACAGACGCCTACATGGATCTCGATGCCTTTATGCCCTGTGGGTGCCTTGAGGGGTGTGTGAGCGGTAGAGTTGCGTAGGAACGAAGACCGAGCAGTTGCCGAGGACACAGAGCTAATAAAAGTTAAAAAAAATAACGAAATACTCTGGGGCTTGTCCCAGAGTTAGATAGCGATAATAGATATGAATACACATTACACTGAAACCCGACCGCAAGCGGCCGAGTTGTTCATTATATTTAAATCATTAAAGGGGGCTGTGTTATCGATATCGGCTATCTCTACGCAGTCATGTCAATGTCAATGGTTTGGTCGGCTAACAGAGTGTCCAGATCGGATACAAGCCACTGAATATTGTCTACCAGGATGACAAATGTACTCGTATTAGTGATAATGACCAAACTGCCATCCGTTCCATCAGTTCGGAGCTGGATATCGTCTTTAGTCCCACCCATATCTGTAAGCAAATCTGCAATATCGAGTACATCGCCTTGATCCCTATTGAAATCTACAATCGTATCGATTGCACCGTCATCCATAACATTAAATATAAATGTATCAGCGCCGGAGCCACCTATCAGCAGGTCATCACCGGAGCCACCTATCAGCAGGTCATCACCGGAGCCACCTATCAGCTGATCATTGCCTCTCTGACCATACATAATATCATTGCCGGCACCCCCATCGAGTGTATCGTCGCCCCCTACCGCCTTCCCTTCTTGAGCCAGTTCCTTGTGGTGCTCGTTGAAGTATTTGCGAATACCGTCGTCAGTAGTAAGCCTCTCGAACACTTCCTCGCCGGCCACTAGTAGCGCAGGCAGGTCTTCAGAGTCAGAGCGCGCTAACACATCGCTGTTTAGTGCATCACCAAAGATTAGGTCATCTCCATCTCCACCGAATAACTGGTCGTCTCCAAGACCGTTAGGCAATTCCGTCAGACCGAAATGCCCGAGTACCTGCGTCAACTCCTCGGCACTTTTTATGTCTACCGCGCTGCCAGATTCACCCTCAAGGGCTGTTAATGGCGTTAGACCTCCGAATACAAGATTACCACCCTCATCAACTAAAAATGAATCCTCGGCGTCGAGACCTATCGCTTCGATCTCCCAGCCGAGGTCTCTCACCGCCGTTGCTTCATCCACCCCATTCCCCCACCAACTCGGCGATCCATCCGAGAGGAAGACCACCCTCTTGATAGCATCCTCAGTTTTAAACAGGCCACTGTTATTATCATCGATAAGTGCTTCAACCTCCCTCAAACCGGCAGAATAATTGGTGCTACCATCATTAGTAAAATTGTTAATGACGGCAATCGCTGCATCATACTCCTTGAGATCCAACTCGCCGTTGTTGATCAGGTTGAAGGTTCCCCGAAAATCGGCATCAGTACTGAATTCTACGAGACTGACCTGGAAATTTTTAGCTCCTGTATCCTCCACTCCGTCCAGAAAAGCGGTGACCGCGTTTTTCAGTGCGCCTATAAGGCTTATAATAGCCCCGTCGTTGCCGAACGGAATCTCCCAAGACATACTCCCCGAAACATCCAGGACCAGGATCATACTGACGTCCTTACCTGCCAGACTACTACCACCGACGTCGCCAATCAGGATATCGCCTCCGTTCTGCCCCTCAATTTTTTCATCGCCCTCATTATCTTCGTTTCCTTCGACGATCAATACGCCTACTGGCGGTTCCGGCAATACGCCTACTGGTGGTTCCGGCAATACGCCTACTAGCGGTTCCGGCAATACGCCTACTGGTGGTTCCGGCAATACGCCTACTGGCGGTTCCGGATTTTCTACTGTTTCCTGACTTGCTACGTCCAGATCTTGTAATGCATCATAAGGTAATGCTTCTATAAATTCGTGACGGGGCCCTGTCGTTTCAAACCCACTCTCGG
>CAZDFI010000152.1:0-3943 GCA_964504725.1 uncultured Enterobacteriaceae bacterium | reverse complement strand
TCCGGGACGGCACAAATTTTGGGTCTTCGAGATAGTCACTTGGCTCATAACCGAACACCTCTCGCAGGTTCTCGCTGACAAAGGTGGGGGCGTTATTGCCCGTCGCTGCAAAGCTATAGAGCACCGCGGGCAATGAAGAAAGGATATTGTTGATGCGGGTATTTGCCGCTAAGGCATGCGCCGCCAAGGTTACTGGGGATATCTGAACAGGTTGTTTTTTCATAGATGGCTCTCCTTTCCGATGGCTCTCCTATTCATAGATGACCCTCCCCGCACCCGAACATCAAATTTATCCGCTTGTTGTACACACGACAATCTAATTATTATGAATTGCTCATAAAATTCTAGATATATCTTTATTTTAGCCTATGCTTGATATATCTTTATATTAGCCTAATTGAGTAGATATATCTTTATTTTAGCCTATTGAATAATCTTATAAACCCATAATCTACAAGGAATTTATTAACGTGCTCTCATTTGGTCGACATAATTACAATACTCGTCTATCCTGATATTACGATGTTCTAGTTCAGGAATTCTATAGATGAAAAAATACCAAACACATTTAAAGCCTAAAACCGTATTCTTTCTATTTCTTATGCTTGCCGTAATAAACTCATTCGCTGCAGAAGACGAAAAACCTTATCAAGTGATTGATGGAAAAATTGATGAAAACACATTTGAAGGATGGAAGGCATATCGCGGTGGCACCTGTGGCCAATGTCATGGCGGCGCAGCACAGGGTCTTATAGCCAGCCTTGCAGAAAAGATTGATGATAAAGCCAGATTTATAAAATCGGTAAAGAATGGGACCCCAGGTACACCAATGCCACCTTTCAAAACAAACATACGTGTTATGGATAATCTCGACAATATCTATGCTTATATCAAAGCACGCTCTGACGGGGTACTTGGCATTGAAAACCTGCTTAAATTTCCTTTAGGGAAAAAATAAGATTTCCTTACTCCAGGAAGGAAAAACCATGGATGAATGCAGGCACAAGGACGTGCGCTATTTTGAAATACCGGCAAGTAGATTTAGTGCATGTGTTGCGTTGACCGGTTGAGATCGCACTGGAAAGTAGACGTACAGAAAAAGCATGCTTAACCAGGGAAAAGGGGGGTATGAAGAGGTCTAGGAGTCCCTTAACTAAAGTCTTTATAGATTCCCTTGTTCGTCATCCAACGGCATGAAATACGATGCCATGACATAGAAGAAGATTTTAGAACCAGGATCAGGATCATGTATTCGTTTAACAAAAGCCCTTTTCTTTTCCCGCTCATCTGTTTCGGGATTAAACCAAACCCAGTGAATATCCCCTGTTTTGTCACCCACTTTATCCATGTCGGCCAATGCGTCTTGAAATGAGTAGGGATCTCTCAGGTCTCCACTTTTTTGCGTCGCAAGATTAATTCCTATTCTTTCAGGTTGATGGCTGTGTGCGAAGATAGCCCCCTGCTCACTAACGACCATAATATGAATTGCACCATCAACGAATTCGCTTTTATTTGTATTGAATTCTAAAAAAGCTTTATGAAGACCTTCTTTCTCAACCAAAGCAACTGCTTTATCAAACATCATCTTTGCTTTACTTCTCTTTTCTTGCTCACCACTATCTTCGGCTTGGCTCACTGGTAGTAATATTGAAGTTGCCAAAATTATGATACTTGTAAAATACAGAATATATTTTTTCATAAGTCCTCTCCCTAATAGATTAGTTATGATTACATTAGATATGACGTATTTTGAATTTCACTAACGCGTGTACATTTAGATAAATAAAAGAGAAGCATACGCCAGGAATTTTGGACACAGCACCCATTCATCACACACCTTTCCCACAAAAGAAATGATGTTTTAAGTGTAGACCAATTTTATGATTATTGAATGCGATGCCTGCTAATTGGGGAATAACATAAATTCTATAGCTCTAGTCAAATGTCCTTTTACGCTGGAAAGCAATGGGATGGACTCCTCCTCCTTCAATCGGCATCTAGGTGCCAAACTGGAAGTGTTAATAACCAGTTAATAGAAAGAAGGAGGAGTCCATATACGGACATTCAGGTAGAGGGAGGGATAGGCATATAACAACCCAAAACAGGCATTCAGCGTACAGGCACGTGTATCCTTATCAGCGAACCGAACGACGATATGTTTATGAATGCTTGCTAATGCAACTGATTTGGCAAGTGCCCACCCAGTTTATGCGGTGACAAGATAAGGTCTATTTGGCTGCAAATATCCTTGCGATTTCAAAGGCATTCTCATGATCAAGATAGAGCGGTTTATCTGCTTCCCTCATCATCTGGAACATTCGGTGATGCACATCGCTTTTTAATTTGCCAATCGCCAAAGCACCTATACCGATGGCCTTATTCGGCGTGAAATCGAGTTCCTTACCCATGCTATTACTATCAACCCCTTCAATGCCCGAGGGTGGAATAACATTTGCGTCGGCCGCAACAATCAGCCTTGGGGTTTGTTCCAGTTCCGATTTGGATAGGATTTGTAACCCCGCCTTGGCTGAATTTATAATGACATCAGATGTCTGTAATAAATTCAGCATTGCCTTATCCGAATCATAATCCACACCCCGCATATTAACATTGAAGCGTACATTATATTCATCGGCTATTTGTTGTCCGATCTTCTTCCCCCGCCTGCTAGCAAGAAATACCTCAGCACCACAATTTGATGCCATTATACCGGAACACACACCAACAGGCCCAGTTCCTCCCAGGATATAGATATTCTTACCTTTCAGGGTTTCACTTGTTTTGTTTTTTACCCAGACTTCCACAGAGGCCACTATTGCAGCTGCCGTTGTAATCGCACCACTTGGATCAACAAATACTGATACCTCAAATGGTGGGATCATGGCGACCTTAGCCCGGTTAAACATGTCTATAGCCAAACCATAGTCACGCCCACCAATAAAAATACCAGTACATTGCGACCCTCGTGAGTAGATAAGGTCTTGGGTCAAGTAATGGATGTCATCGAGACCAACTTCCGTATAAGGAATCACCCCATCAATTTTAGCACTATAGGCCATATTAACATCAAACGGACTGACATTTTTTGTAGGGTTAAAAATATGCAAAAAATAACGTTCATCCATATTTTTTATAATAACATAGTTAAAAGGTAATTATAGAAACCCCGGGGAGATCGTTTTGACCAGCCGTTGTACTGATCTTCCCCCAATATCAGGGTGTCCACTTTTAGTCGATGATCCCAGTTCAATGAATAATGCCGAATGTCCGTATATGGATTCCTCCTCAGATGCAAGCACTCCGTTTTTATGGTGAGTGGGTACGATTGCTCACGTATATCCGGCCTCAAATAAAGCATCGCTGTTTTGATGCAGGGCCATAATGGGCTATTCGCGTGCTGATTCCTCATTGCTTTCTCGTACTTTGTGCACGTGGACATTCACGGGTTTTGCTAACACCGGTTCGGCCGTTCCTGCGCTCCATGCGCTTACGGCATTAGTGCATCCCTGCACGTCACCTGTTCACCATCATTCGGTTTCCATGCCAATCTCACAACCCGGTTCAACCTTCTTGAGTAACACTTTGATACAGGTATCTCGTTTCAATCGTCGACACCAGGTAGATCTTCCAGTTCGATCTACGCCGTGTAACTGGAAAATATTCTTTGCCAAATCAACACCTACTCGGTTAAGTTTATTCATGGTGGACTCCTTCTTTTCGTTCACTGGTGGATAACAACTCCAGTTTGGCACATCGATGCCGTTGAGAAGAGGAGGAGTCCATCCCATTGCTTTCAGTGGTGATTTCAACCGGTCGATGCAACACTTTAATCTTATAGCAAAAAGATGGAGTGTTGAATATGACTTACCGAACACGAATAAAATATACGGCGGCACACGACTGCATGGACCTCGGTACCCCCTTGAGGGGTGTGCAGGAGGTA
>CAZDFI010000151.1:1167-3949 GCA_964504725.1 uncultured Enterobacteriaceae bacterium | reverse complement strand
ACTGAAGATTTTAGGGGTAATCCCCAAACCACTGGAACCTGATATATTAAAAAGGCTATTGGAAAAATTTGAGCTTGCCTAAATCATCAGTTATAAATATTTTTATATTAATGAAGTTAAAGACAGAGAAATTTATATAAAATAATAAAGATATGTCTCAATTGAAGATACTTGTCGTTGATGATGAGGAATTTATTCTTAATTGTTCCGTTCGAATACTCAAGAATCTTGGTTGAGATAAGATAATCACTGTGCAGCGGCGATTTAATTGGACTGGTTTAGAGAATTCATATCGGTTTATTAATTAATTTGTCAAGTTGTATATACTAAACTAAGGGGACGAAATCAGTGAAAATCCGTGTTTTTCGGAGACAACGCTGTCAGATCGATCATACATGGAGTAAAGTCGATCATTGAATTAAAGGCAAACGATTTAATGCAAACGTTCAAAGATACTATTTAGAATATAAAACTTAATATCTTCATGGACAATAGCCGAGAACGCAGTGAAAAATCAAAGATTGTCTCACCTCAACAAAGCAAGTTGAATGAGCAGGTGGCATGGTGGTCAGTTGATCATGTAAGTGAAGACGATCCGTTGTTATCTTGCCTCATAAATCTGACGGAACATTATGAACTTCCTTTTACTACCGATGCACTCTGCGCAGGCCTACCGTTAGTCAAGGGCCAACTGACACCGACACTATTTCTCCGGGCGGCAAAACGTGCCGGCCTCTCCGCCAAGGTTGTCAGACGCCCACTTAAAAAGATCTCCTCCCTGGTGTTACCGGTCGTATTACTACTGAAGAACAACCAGGCATGTTTGTTAACCGGCTTCGATCATCAGCGCAAAAAGTGGAGTCGATCGTCTCTTGTTCGGGCACAACTGATTCTGCCGGAAACACATGATGGTGGCACGGTGGTGGATATCAATAAGCTGGAACAGCAGTACACAGGCGTGGTCATATTCGTCAAACCGGAATTTCGGTTTGACGCCAGCGTTCCCCTGTACCTGAATCGACGTTCCAAACACTGGTTTTGGAGTACTGTATTTCGGTCATGGCGTATATACAGGGATGTAATGGTCGCGTCTCTACTGATTAATATCTTTGCCCTGGCAACGCCCTTTTTCGTCATGAACGTTTACGATCGTGTAGTACCGAATAATGCTATCGAGACGCTGTGGGTCATCGCGGCAGGTGTTACTGTCATCTATTTATTCGACGTCACCTTGCGGATGTTAAGAGGATACTTTATTGATCTGGTCAACAAGAAGATCGATATTTCCATCTCGGCGCTCATTCTGGAACGGGTCATGTCGTTGCCGCTGGCTTTTAAGCCTCCCTCTGTGGGAGCTTTTGCCGCCAATCTGAATTCCTTCGAGACAATCAGGGATTTTATTACCTCAACCAGTCTCACTGCCTTCGTTGATGTCCCCTTTATCATCTTGTTTATCATGGTTATCTACTGGCTCGGTGGCCCGCTGGCATTTATCCCATTAGCCGGTGTATTCCTTATTTTATTGTATTCCTTTATCTTACAGCGCCCCTTACGGGAGAGCATTGAATCTACTTTTCAGGCGATCAGCCAAAAGCATGCCATTCTAATTGAGAGTCTTACCGGTCTTGAGACAATCAAAACGCTAGGTGCGGAAGGCAAGATCCAGCGCAAATGGGAGAAAACAATCGGCTATATCGCCAGTAAATCCATCAAATCACGCATGCTCTCAACCTCAGCGGTGAATGTGTCATTATTGATGCAACAACTGGTGTTGGTCGGACTGGTTATTGCCGGTGTCTACCGCATCGCGGAGGGCGAGATGAGTATGGGTGGCTTGATTGCCGTAATCATGTTGTCATCGCGATGCATGTCACCCATGGCCCAGGTCGCTAATTTAATTGTACAATATCATCAGGCAAAAACATCCCTTAATGCTCTGGAATCGACCATGCAAATGCCGGTGGAACGGTACGAAGACAAGTCATATGTGCATCGGCCCGCATTTCGCGGTGATATAAGCTTTAATAAGGTCAGCTTTACATATCCAAATGCACCATTGACTACGCTCCAGCAAGTATCATTTAAGATTAATGCTGGTGAGCATATAGCGTTGATTGGCCGCATAGGTTCCGGCAAGACGACCTTGGCAAAATTAATCCTCGGACTTTATGAGCCGACAGAAGGTTCGGTGGAACTGGATGGCGTAGAGTCGCGCCAGATTGACCCTGCCAATATACGCCGCAATATGGGTTATGTATCTCAGGACATTACCCTGTTCTCAGGTACCCTCAAGGAAAATATCATTTACGGTATCACATATGCCAGTGACGCGGCCATCCTGGAGGCCGCCAAGCTTTCGGGAGTCAGTGACTTTTCAGATCAGCATCCCCATGGTTTGGATATGCATGTGGGTGAGCGCGGTGAGGGATTGTCCGGCGGGCAACGCCAGTTAGTGGGCCTGGCCCGGGCGATACTAAGGAATCCGCCCATTTTGTTACTGGATGAACCCACAAATAATATGGATCATACAACCGAGGCGCAACTGATAACGAAGCTCGGGGATTTCATCCGCAACAAAACCACGATCATCGTTACCCACCGTACCTCGTTATTGCAATTAGTTGATCGGATAATGGTCATTGATAATGGTCATGTCATTGCTGACGGGCCGAAGCCCGAGATAATGCTGGCATTGAAGGAAGGGCGCCTGGCTCCCTGGTAGTGATTATGAATAAAGCAAACCGCATTAACGAAGAAGCTAAGTTATCTGCTGATAATATAA
>CAZDFI010000151.1:0-1157 GCA_964504725.1 uncultured Enterobacteriaceae bacterium | reverse complement strand
TCAGAACAGCGTAATTCAGACATATACGAGGATGAACTGGATTTTGTTACGGATAGTACGCGGGCGATCCTGGAACAGTCTCCACATGGTGCGCGTGCCATCCTGTGGATGATTTACCTATTGTTGATACTGTTTTTTGTTTGGTCTTACTTTACCCACATTGATCAGATCACCCGTGGTGAAGGTCGCGTCATCCCCTCACAACAATTACAGGTGGTGCAAAACATGGAAGGTGGTATTGTTACTGAGATCCTGGTCAGAGAGGGAGAAGCTGTACAACCGGAACAAGTTCTGCTGCGAATTGATGACACACGCTTCGCCTCTACCCTGGGGGAATCCCTGGTCAAAATCCTGTCTTTGCGCGCAAAGGTGGCGA
Source organism: uncultured Enterobacteriaceae bacterium (assembly GCA_964504725.1). Lineage (GTDB taxonomy): Bacteria > Pseudomonadota > Gammaproteobacteria > Eutrophobiales > Eutrophobiaceae > SMWN01. The sequence continues at coordinate 781 of CAZDFI010000151.1, read as the reverse complement.
GACTGACATCGGAAGCTGACGGTACGAAACTTAAGCTTCCAAAGGATGTTATTGACCAACAGACTGAACTTGCACAAAAGGAAATAGAGTTGTTTCACTCCCGACAACAGGAGTTCGCGGCCAGCCTGGATGTTTACCGGCAACAGGCAGTACAGCGCAATCAGGAACTCAGAGAATTGCAGAGTGAATTTCAACACTCTTCACAAAGTTTACACCTGGCACAGGAAGAGCTTAATCTGACCAAACCTCTGGTCGGTACAGGTGCGATATCCCCGGTAGAGGTGTTGAGGCTCGAACGGCAGGTCACGGAACTGAGGGGGAAACAGGATGCAGCCAGCCAGGCCATACCACGGGTAAAATCCACCATTGAAGAAGCGAACAGGAAAATCGACGAAGTCGAACTCAAATTTCATAATATGGCACGCCAGGAATTGAACCAGGCCCTGACGGAATTAAAGGCCCTGGAGCAAACCATAGGCACGATTGAAGATCGGGTTAAACGAACGGCTGTGCGTTCGCCGGTTAACGGGATAGTACAACGCCTTTTGATCAATACCGTCGGTGGCGTAGTACAACCAGGCGATGATTTGGTGGAGATCGTCCCGCTCGAAGATACATTATATATAGAAGCGAAGATCAAACCTGCAGATATAGGTTTTCTACATCCTGGCCAGGAGGCGGTTATCAAATACACGGCCTATGACTTCGCCATCTACGGTGGCATGGATGCGCATCTGGAGACGATCAGTGCGGATGCGATTATCGATGATAAAGGCGGTGA
>CAZDFI010000150.1:1151-3981 GCA_964504725.1 uncultured Enterobacteriaceae bacterium | reverse complement strand
TGCAGCCAGTTGTTCGGCCGGTTTTCTTCGACGACAAACAAGCCCTGCAGTCCCATCATAATATGTACGTGGGGTTGGACATGGCAATGATAAAACATAGTGCCGCTCTGGCGCGGTTGCAGGTCATAGGTACGTGCGCTGCCGGGTAGCACCGGTTTCTCGCTGGTCAACGGGGTACCGTCGTTGCCTTCGCCATCCGCATCGACGAATGGATGATCGACACCGTGAAAGTGAATTGTGTGCGGCATGTAATGACTGTTTTCCAGGGTAATTTTTACCCGGTCACCCTGTTCAACACGAATTGCTGGTGAAGGTAGGCGCAACATTGAACGTGCCTTGAGCGATTCGAAGTTCTCGGTTGCCATGCCGAACATCTTGGGTACAAAAACCCAGAATCCCGGCCTGATACCTGGCGCGATGGCAAACCGGGTCGTTGGTACATTGCCTTCCGGTGAACCGCCATTGAGTTCGGCGACCTCCAGGCGGATGTGGATTTCGTCAGGGTCGCCGTCACCATCCAGGTCACGTCCTTTTACCACCGTATCCGGGGTCAGGCCACTGGCCATAAGAACCTGCTGCGAGACATTGTTCGTGCCACGTACGAATGCCGCTACGGCATGAGGATTGTCAGCAATGCAGGTGGGAGAACGACGAACATCGACGCCAGCAATTGTTTGTGCATCCCGCCAGTTCAACAGGTCTTCAGGGCAGGGAGGGTCTGCCGTTATATCAGTGACAGCTTTCCCCTCCGGCAGTGCACGATAGTCATCAGCGCCAAACCACTGCCCCAACTGCACGCGCAGCGCCATGGGATACCATTGCGGCGGAAAACACAATAGTGCAACAAGGGTTGAGACCAAAAATAGCCAGCGTGAGTGCATAGTTACATCATACAGGCATCGTTGGATTTTATGTTTATGTTGTTGACAAAAAGCCCTGCTGTCCCAGATGCGCAGGTCAGATTAGCGCAACATAATCCGACAGCCTATTTAACGGGAACTCTGTTACTGAACCAGTAGAGCGCCTGCGCGAGGACCAGCAGTACGATAAAGAGTGGCAGATAGCCGTAGTCGGTCCCGCCCACCTGAAAATAAAACACCGCATGATAAGATTTTTCCTTTTCGGGATGAACTGCTGTCACAATGCCAATATAGCCCCCGGCCTGCTGAAAATCGTAGTTAACCGTGAGCACACCGTTCGGTCGCTTTACCGGCGGCAGATAAAAAACCGTATTCTGTTCGATATCCTCGAGACCAGTAATATCATCCCAGTTGGCGAAAATACCGAAATTATTGACGTCCCTGATAATACGAAAATCGACCTGCATTTCCTTGAGGAAATCGTGTAGGTAATCGATCACAAATATGCTATTGGCCACTTCAGGAATGTCTTCGCAAAACTCCTGTGACCCGTAAGTTTTCGGTTGATAGCCGGTAAAATGCGCTTTCAGAAACCCGATTTTGATCACACACACATCGTCTTCCATACCAACACCGCCATGTGCAGTGGCATCCTGGCACCAGGTCATCAGGTATCCCAATGTCAATTGCAGCAGTATAATTCTGGATATCGTCATTTTTCATCTCAAGTAGTAAGCCATGTTAATACTACGACGTTTTATTTACTCGGGGACAGGAAAACCGACCCGGGATTATGGTGATCTTGTCTGGAGGAATTTTCAAATGGCATTCAGTCTTGCGGCGGGAATCTACGCCAGGGCCAGTCTGGACAACCTAAACCGGCATCGCATAAACGCACATACGCGCCTAAAACAATGACAGTCAGTGTCAGGACACGCGCAGCACGTGTGATATTTAATAATTACTTGCTTATTTGCATAACGACTATCTGAACAGGTCGATAACTGGACTAACCGATGCGTGATGCTCTTAATAATTTTTTTAAGTCTTGTATGATGTCTCTTGGATTTGCGTCGGGCTCAAAACTCATCATTAGATTTCCAAGAGGATCAATTATATATATGCGTCCTGCTTCCAATGGATTATCCGTTGTCGTTAAACGAAACTTTTCAAGTAATATATATGCCTCGATCAAATCTGTATTGATCACTTGCTGCCCCCTGAAGTCGACCAACATCTTTGTTAATTCGCTTGCAGTTTGTTCGGTTAATAATAATACCTTCTGTACTCGCAGTGAATGCTTGTCCATCGCGATATGGATTTGCCGCATTCGATAGACATTATCCATGCATAGCTTGTCACATGAATCAGTAACATAAGCCATACTCCATTTTCCGTGTAAGCTGTCTTTCCTGTCTGCATTTAACGGATCGATCAGGGCAAGATCTTCTATCGGCCTGGGTGGAACGATAAGTTCACCATGATTTGACATGCCTCTGTTTTCAAGAAAATTGGTGTGATAAAAAACAAACCATGACAATATCAACGGACTGGTAAACGCTAAAACGACAAGAACAATTGTTATCTTATTCCTTTTGTTTCTACTTTCTTCACTCATTCGTTTTGTCCCGTCTTGTTTTTGTTTTTGATATTTAAAACCAAATATATAATCAACAATACTGTTGCAAACGCGAACCATTGAAAAGCATAACCGTTATGTATACTTACACCTGAACCGGGTAATTGCCATTGTCTACGATAACCATGTTTTGACTCCGGCTTTAATCTAACGATGTAGGGCAAAAGTTTTATTTTTGTTAACTCCGCCACCTCATGAATATTCAGTCGTTGGACCCGATAAACATCTTTATTCATTTGTTCCGGCGGCATGTTTTTTAACAATAGCCCTGTTTTTGGTTCTTCCTTGGCAACACCCATTATATTCACAAGATCATTTGTCATTATTAACA
>CAZDFI010000150.1:0-1141 GCA_964504725.1 uncultured Enterobacteriaceae bacterium | reverse complement strand
TCATTACCTGCTGACAACCAACCGCGGTTTACTAACACTGCATGCTCACTTTGTTCCAGTTTAAATGGGGTGTAAACATAGTAGCCTGCTTGTCCCTTTTCTACCTGGTTATCTAACAGAATTTGGTACTGCTCCAGAAATTCTCCTGTTGCATTAACATGTCGCCAGATTTTTTCTTCTTTATCAGATAATTTTGTATTGTCATGATTAAGATCAATTGCTTGTCCTGATTGCCTGTTTTCAAAATCTGCATACAAGGTTCTTTTATAATCTGCACGATCCAGTTGCCAGAAACCCAACGAGATAAATAAACTGAAAAAGATCAACGCAAGCAAGCTTGTAATCAGTCTCGGACAAAAACACCAATTACCAATAATTAATTTCATTTATTGTAATACATCAAATTGTTTGCTGGTTATAGTGCTAGAATAATAACAATAATACCGGGACATTTAATGACCGCTGCTGTTCTTTTTAAAATATACATCGTGATCTTACTTCTCTCGATAGGCTTTTCTTTGTTGTCTGGACTTTTTTTCCTGGTCAAAGATGACTCCGGGTCAAATAGATTGGCAACTTCACTTACTGTTAGAATAACGCTTTCAGTCACCCTTTTTGTTTCATTAATTGTTGGCTATTTGTTTGGTTGGATACAACCACACGGCCTAGGCTTTTAAAAAAACAAAATAGAAAAGGCGCTGTATTAACAGCGCCCTTCAACTATTTACTTTCTGTTGAAATTATATCCAGTAGACAAAGATATACAGTCCTAACCAGACCACGTCAACAAAGTGCCAATACCAGGCAACACCTTCAAAGGCAAAATGGTCATGCGGTGAGAAATGTCCTTTCATTGCTCTAAACAGGAGAACCAATATCATGGTTGCGCCCATGGTGACATGAAAACCGTGGAAGCCCGTCAACATGAAAAAGGTCGAGCCATAAACGCCGGACTTCATCGTCAGATCCAACTCATGATAAGCGTGGGCGTATTCTCCTGCTTGAAAGTATACGAAGATAAAACCCAGCAAAACAGTTGCGGCCAACCACCAGCATAGGGCTGCACGTTCGCCTTTCTTCAAGGCCCAGTGTGCAAAGGTAATCGTCGCGCCACTGGATAGAAGAATCGCCGTATTCAGAG
>CAZDFI010000149.1:0-4003 GCA_964504725.1 uncultured Enterobacteriaceae bacterium | reverse complement strand
CCAATGAGCGTGAACTTGATAAATAGAGTTGGCAAAGAAACGCAATGGTTAAAATGATGATAATTTGTACAGGAACATCTCTTATTGGACGTTCCTCTCTTCTGCTATTTAAACCACTGAAAATCATGTCCAAGACCTGCCTCTGAATCCATTTAGCGCTAGAAATTTTTTCTATGTAAATCAAAACATGCAGCAGCAAACAACAGGGGAATATAGATCACCGTTTGTCCAATGACAAACATGTATTCACTGCCTCCTCCTCCCCCATATACCAGCCACTCAGTTTTACTAAACTGATCAAGTGCAGGAAGCAAAAATGCAATTGCATCGATGACGATAACCATCACCTGATGTGAAAGTTCTGTTGTCTCCAGTATTGGGCTGCTACCTATTAACTGGATTGTACTGATTGTCCTTGCCAGTAAATAAAATGCCATGACAACAGAAAAAGCGCTGGTTATATTTTTGAATGTGACCAGACATAACAAGCACAATGCAACAAGGATCCACAACTCGCAGATTAATGATAAACACCATAATAATAACTGTGAAGAATTACCGATCAATGCCAGCGGCATACTCACGATGATGGCAATAAATACGCCAAGCAGACAAAATCCGGCCATCTTCCCGGCAAGATATAAATATCTGTCAACGGGTAAGGAAATAATTAATTCAAATCCTTTATCATTAAATTCTCTTATGGTGCTTGTAATCACAAAGATACAGATGATAAATACAGCGAAAAGTCTGAGAACCAACCCTGTCATCGCACTTTGAATTTGGGTAGTTTCAGTGACCGCCAATTCACCAAGAAATAGCGTTAAACCAAACAGGCTGACGACTCCCAGCAATACCAATGTGAATAAGCGATTTTTTACGCTCTCCAGCAATGTAAATCTGGCTATTGTTAATATTGGTTTAACCATCATCACTAATGTCCCATGCCCGCTATAACTACGGGATAACATCCCATGCCTGCTATAACCACGGGATATGTTTTATGATTGCCGTCTACAGGCGATTATACTATAACGTAATCAAACGAATGGCACCCCTGCTCAAGAAAGCGATGTTTATAAAATGATAACGACACCCGAAATTCTTAAGGTAAAACTGGAACAGCTCATTCTTGTAATGATGTTGGAAACGCTTCATTTCGCGACCTGGTATGAGCTTGGGGATTATCTATCACAGTCATTATTGCTCGTCCATTTTGGGTTGTTCCTGTTCTGGCAACCCATACTAAAAGCGGATAAACAAATATCGTTGGGAAAAAGTTTTCTGTTTATCGGATTTACACTCGGCCTGGTTTACTGGGTTAACTGGATATTAATCTCTATCTGGCTGGTATTACTCATCGGCTTCGTAGGAGGGCGTGTTACTACTCGCCGCTATGAACGTAATGTTTATATGCTGGTAATGGCATATCTGCTCTTTGAATTGCTTATTTCCTTTATCCCGCAAATGTTTAGTCTGAAACTAAACAAAACAATTTTTAATATATATCAAATTGGATTACCGCTTTTACCATTATTGTTACTGATAACGTCAAACACACTTATCAAAAGGACCAATGAGACCGTTGACATTCTACTTGCTACGACTATTTCTTTTATGGCTATCATCCTTGCACTCGGCAGTCTGGTCCTGATGTATCACAACAACACTGATTATATCGTCGCCTTGATTGAAACATTGATAGGTGTTGGCTTTATTTTGATAGGCGTCAGCTGGCTGTCATCGCCTCACAGTGGTTTTAGCGGTTTGTCACAACTCTGGACCAAGTCGTTGCTTAATATTGGCACACCATTCGAACAATGGCTTGCCAACCTTTCTGATCAGAAGCAAATTCAAAAATCTTCACAGGACTTTCTGGATATGGCATTGGATGAATTGGTCTCGCTACCATGGATAGCTGGTGCCAGATGGTCTGAAGGCTCCAAAAATGGAACATATGGGGAAATTACGAAGCATGAAATTCATCTAACAATCAGCGATGAACCGATCACTTTATTTACACACGTACCACCTGCAGGAGTGATGACTTTGCATTGTGGTTTGCTGGTTCAGTTAATCGATACATTTTTTACCGCCAAGAAACAAGAACTGGAATTGCAACAAAAGGCACACTTACATGCAATCTACGAAACAGGGGCAAGAGTGACCCATGATATAAAGAATTTACTTCAATCATTGCAGACCATGACAACAATGCTTGAAACAAATTCTGACGAGACAAGAGAAAAATCTCTTATACTATTGAAAAAACAACTTCCTCATATTAGTCATCGACTTCAACTTGCACTGAACAAATTGCAGGCACCGGGACAGGAAACAACGAGTAGTGTTCTCGCCACAGTCTGGTGGGAAGGATTATCAACGCGTCGACGAGAGTCGAACATCAGGTTTATAAATAATATAAGGCACGATATTTTAATCCCCGAAGAATTATTCAATAGTGTCGTCGAGAACCTTCTGGAAAATGCGCTTCATAAAAGGCAGGTTGATCCCGAAATTGTCATCACCGTCAATTTAACAACAGAGCCAGAATCAATTGCACTTAATGTCACAGATACGGGACAGGCTGTCGCCGAGGGGATCTCAAATACTATATTAAAAGAGCACGTCACCTCAGATAACGGACATGGGATAGGGCTTTATCAGGCGGCCAGGCAGGCCGAAACTTTTAACTATGCTTTGGAACTTAAGGAGAATTGCGATGGAAATGTCAGTTTTGAACTCTCCACACAAATCATCGACGAAGTTTAAGGCAGTATCCCGGACTTGACCGCCATGGTTCTTAGTATATACGGTGATATCCAGATCAGCATATCATCAAATTCAGAACCACTTGTCTGGCTATAATCTTTATCTACAAATTCATTATCGCCATCAGTATTCTGACCCTCATCCACTGAAGTGGAAACGGCCCAGTTTTTTCCATGTGAGACAACAACCGCCGGTATGCTAATTGCGACATCACCTGTAGCAGAAGCATCAGCAGCCACATCTGAACTAAAAATATCTATCTCACCATCAGAACAAAGCGAAAAAGAAACATTCAGCGTAGCTGATGTTGCGCAACCTGTGCCATCAGATTCACCTGTACCGCTACCATCATCTGGGTCATCCCTGTCTGCAAAGGTATCATCAGCATAATATGTAAATATATTGTCCCACTCATCTGTGCTTTTCACGCCCAGTGTGACCCAAGGCAAATTCCCAATCTCAGTAGCACAAGTTTCTTCATCACCAGTATCGTCAATAGTGTCTTCTATACCATCATTTGCAGTTGCAGTTGCACACCCTCCGGTATTATCACTACAGTCTGGGCAGGGAAGGTGGGCATTCTGTAATACATACCCATAGAGAACTTCTTCTATCTCATCAAGTTGAATTTGCGTGTTGTTTCGTTCTTCCTGTTCGACACGTGCCGCCAATGGCGCCAGAAAACTTGTCAATAACAGACCCAAAATGAAAAGAACGATGGTAAGTTCTATTAATGTAAAACCCTTATTAGACTGAATAGCCATTAGTTTGTAGAGAGAATTTTAATTTGATCATTGAAGTTTGAAGAGGAATCCGCTTTATTAAATATATCATCGCCATTATTATTTTCATTTTCAAACCAATCGTCTATCGTCGGAGCAGAAACTCTATCCTGCCCGGAAAGTTCTTCTCCTGCAATAATGGCTAAAGCTCGTTTATTATCATCAGGTGATCCTGATCCATTCAGTTCGATACAATCTGTGCCGGTAACACAAGCAACCGCCCCACCAGGTATTATTTCTGATGAAGGGTATGCAATGTAGACCAAATGATGCCATTCGTTAGTCACGAACCATTCTGGTAGCTCATTATCATCAATATCCAAATCATACTGAATATCGTTGATGGCTATGGTTCCTTCTGTATCTGCGTCAAAGGTAGATTCGCCCGAACCAATTTCCTGTCCCACGACCGGGTCGCATTGGCCTGGAGGACCACCGCCTGGAGGGCC
>CAZDFI010000148.1:0-4017 GCA_964504725.1 uncultured Enterobacteriaceae bacterium | reverse complement strand
CAGGGACGACTTTGACGAAGACAGGATCAGTTTTACTTTGAGAGCTGATTTTTAGTAAATAAACAGGCATCAGTTATTCTAATGGTTGGTAATCAGCCAAGAATGGTCATGTAAATTACAGAATTAGAGGCATTGATTAATGCCTCATAGCGGTTCTTTCGGGTCATCCACAACCTCAACCCTGTCCTTTCCTTCTTCTATGGCTTTTTTCAGCGCCGTATCTACCCTTTTAATAATATTATGAATCGAAACATCGCCATCAAAGGCATTAGTAATTCCTATCGAGAGTGATGTTTTCATTGTGTCCTCGTTGTATTCGAAATCTATGCCAAGAGATGATCGGAACCTGTTTGCAATGTCCTTGGCATGATCTGATGTGGTCTCTAGCATTAATAAAGAGAGTTCATCGACATCATGCCTGGCAAGTACATCAGTTTGTCGAATATAACCATTAATTTTGTGTACAAGAAATTTCAGAAACGCATCACCTGCATCAGAACCATAATTTTCATAGATGAACTTAAAGTCATCGATACTGATTGTCATCAGTACAAAATTATTTGAATGCCGTTTGAAACGTTGAAATTCTTTATCAGATAATTCAATAAATTGACGGCGATTATAAACACCAGTCAATTCGTCAATAGTTGCCATGATTCCATGATTGAACTTTATTTGCTCTAATTCTTTCGTCCTGGAATTTAATGAGCTTCTCATTAATTCATATGATGCCTTAATCTTTTTTGTAACATATATTAATAGTACTAAAAGGATTGATAATACTAGTAAAGTAGTTATCCATGCATTTGCCGAGTGTGCGTAAACATTGATGTCGCCACTAAAACTGATGCGATTATTAATTGTTAATAAAGCAACTATTAATGTGGCAATAATCGATGACAAAGCTATTGCTATACAGGCTTTGTAATTAACAACCAGAAACAAATATATCACACCAAATATTATTAGAGGGATCCCGGGTCCAACCAGACCATAATCAACCAGGCAAATCACTCCTGCAATTAAAAAGCAGGATGGAATGAAAAATAATCTTACCGTTTCAGGTACTATCGTCTTATTGACAGCTACAAAATAAGTTGCCGAGAGTATCAGGATATGAAGTGTCATTACAGGTTGCCAACCAATATCGATAGCCCTGTATATTGAAAACATTACAAGAGGCGTAATACAAATAGCAAAAAGCAGCAGTATTCTGTCTATAAATTCATTATTAAATAGACTGGTGCTTTTGGTCATGAGCAAATCCCCATATTCAATTCTTATATCTCTTATTTTGATATATTTTTGAATTGATTCAGTAAAAAGAACCTACGCTTGCATTTCCAGCTAAATGCAAGCCGTGTCACTGATCACTGAATAATCTTACAAAAAATCTACTGGTTCATCTATGCCCCAATATTATGAACTGTGTACCGTAGTGCGAATACTATATCATATATATCAATGTGTTAGATGCGCAATAAACCCGTTATTATGTGACGGCTGTATAAAATAACTTCTTGATTTTACTCAACAAATAATAAACGAGTTGCCTACATGTTAGTTTGACAAAGGTTTCTTTACCTTTGCAATGTGTACTGAATTTAAGGGAAGATAACATTTTTAAAATAAGCGGGCGGAAAGAACCCTTTTTTATTCACCAGACCAAAGCGAAACACGAATAAATGGTTAAAATATTTTTTATTTTATCGCTGATATTATTTGCTTGCGGTTGCAGTAATTTTCAATCAATACATAAACGGTTTGAAAATGCTGATGTCATTAGCAAACGGGCAAAATTGCAAAAAGAAAATATTTATACCGATAATTTTTTATTAATAACTTTTCATAAAGGTCTGAATAATATTAAAAAAGATCTGGTGGTTTATATAGAAGGCGATGGAAGTGCCTGGAAGGGTAAATATCGACTTTCAGAAAATCCCACACCAGAAAATCCAGTAGCCTTAAAATTGGCCGCAAAAGATGCCACTGATTCAATTTTATATATTGCAAGGCCATGCATGTATCTTGAACAAAATCATATGCAAGATTGTTCAGCAAAATTTTGGTCATCACACCGTTATTCTGAAGAGGTAATCTCATCGATAAATCAGGTTATTGATTGGGCGACAGGAATGTCGCTAACGAATAGCTTAACCATAATAGGTTATTCAGGCGGTGGTACAGTAGCCGCACTTATTGCAGCTAGACGTAATGATGTTGCATCTCTTATTACTATTGCAAGTAACCTGGACCATAAATACTGGACTGATATGCACGATATCAGTCCATTGATTGGTTCGTTGAACCCCCTGGATTACGCTAATAACTTATCAACAATAGAACAAATACATTTTGTTGGAGCTAAAGATAAAATGGTCCCCATGGCCATTGTTGAAAGTTATTTATCAAAAATGCCATTGAAAGATAAAATAAATATCAATGTTATAGAAGATTTTGATCATTCATGTTGTTGGGAGATGGCTTGGCCAGAACTATTAGATACTACACGTAAAAAATAATAACCTGAGCATGCCTGTTTCTTAATATCATTAATGTTTCTGCCAAGATGAATCTCCTCTATTTCGTATTACAGGTGTAACTCTATCTATTTACCCCCTCCCTTCGCCGCTTGGACAAAGAGAGCCATTGCGTGTGTGCTACGAATACTGAGTATTATGACCATAACAGTGATTTATCGACCAACGTAGTTTTGCCATGCTCAATGAGGCCAACAAAGATCACCTTTCTCTGATATTCATATGTAACAAATTCAATAAATCTGGGTTTTTTTCATAAAAAGCAAATAGACTAGCAATGGATTACAGGGAATAACACTGTACAAGCAACAAAAAGTTATATTCAAAACACTCGAATTACACAATTAACGATGCTAAGCAAAATAATCAACAGATTAAAAAAACAATTCCCTTTGATTGTGATCTGTCTTTTAATCACATCTGCATTCCTGCTTGAAAGGATGGGCGTCTATAACCTGGCGGTATTGGACCAGATGGAAAATGTTTTATACGACGCAAGAATGATTATGACCATGCCCAGGGGTGTTGATAATCGTATTGTGATCGTTGATATTGATGAAAAGAGCCTGGCTGAAGTTGGACGCTGGCCCTGGAGTCGAATACATATTGCGAAATTGGTGGACGAATTATTTGGCAGATATAACGTCTCGCTGGTTGGCTTTGACGTCATTTTTCCCGAACCCGATGAAAGTTCCGGATTGAAAATTCTGCAAGTCCTGGGAAGAAATGAACTTGCTGACATAAAGAAATATAACGATATTATCGCCGATCTGGAAGAACAACTGGATTACGATAAGCGGTTATCAAAGAGCATTACCAATCATCAGGTCGTACTTGGCTATTACTTTAATGATGCGATATCTTCGACTGGTTCGATAATAACAGGAGAATTGCCCAGACCTGCATTCAGTAGGGACATGTTTAAAAATAAAAATGTCCAGGCAAGAAAGGCCGTTGGCTACAACGCTAATATAAAAATATTGCAAGATGCTGCATTAACTGCAGGTCATTTTTCGCCCTGGTTAGATGACGATGGCGTTATACGAAGAATTCCAATGGTATATGAATATCAGGATAACTATTATGAAGCTCTGTCACTGGTTATGGTAAGAACTCTACTTGAGATAGAAGAGACAAAACCTGTTTTTGAAGATGACTACAATACTGATTACCCCTCACTGGAAAAGTTATCGTTGGGATTTCTTGATATTCCGGTTGATAAAAATGTCCAGGCACTGGTACCCTATCGTGGTAAAGAAAGAAGCTTTCCTTATGTGTCTGCAACAGATGTAATACACGGACGAGTTGAAAAAAAGGACCTTCAAGGTGCTATTGTACTCGTTGGTACGACAGCGCCCGGCTTATTTGATCTCCGCACTACCCCGGTACAGAAACAATATGCTGGAGTAGAAATTCACGCCAATCTGATCACTGGAATCCTGGATCAAACGATTAAGCAGAGTCCAGCCTATGTGGA
>CAZDFI010000147.1:0-4091 GCA_964504725.1 uncultured Enterobacteriaceae bacterium | reverse complement strand
GATTGACGACGCTCGGTTTCGGTCAACATCGAATGTTCGACTTTTTCAGCAGGATAAGCACGCAATGTCTGCTGTGGTTGGTGTAGAAATGCGCCCAGATGTTCATCAATCGTATCGATGAAGCCGTCCAAAATACTATAGTTTCGTTCACTCATGCTTGGGTAACATACCATCCTCTTAAGATGAATCAGGGTATGATATGCCATTCCTTATAGGTAAATCTCGATATAATTAGAATAAATCGCTGTTATTAGGCATGAAAACGACCGGAATTGCCGTGAATCATTTATAAAGAATGGCACATTGTACCGTGAATTACCTGTAAAGAATGGGATATTATATTGACAGTCAAACGGTCAATCCGTACCATTCCCCCTCTTTTTTCGATGACCATTTAAGAAGCACCAGAATTTAATGAAAACCTATTCAGCAAAACCCTCTGATATCAAGCAAGATTGGTACATTGTAGATGCCAGCGGCAAAACTTTAGGCAGACTAGCAACCGAGATTGCCAGACGTCTGCGTGGCAAGCATAAGCCAGAATACACACCGCATATGGACACCGGCGATTACATCGTTGTGATTAACGCCAAAGAAGTGAAGGTGACTGGCAATAAAACCACAGACAAAATTTATCATCATCACACTGGTTTTCCAGGTGGTTTGAAATCAATCACCTTTGACAAGCTGATTGCTAAAAATCCAGAAATGGTTATTGAAAAAGCAGTGAAAGGCATGCTCCCTAGAGGCCCTCTTGGCAGAGACATGTACCGTAAACTGAAAGTTTATCCAGGCGCAGAACACAAACATGCTGCCCAACAACCAAAGGCATTGGAAATTTAACAAATGGCTACAGACATCTATTACAGTACAGGTCGCCGTAAAAGCTCGGCAGCACGCGTATTCCTGAAGCGTGGCGACGGTAACATCACCATTAACAACAGAACACTAGAACAATATTTTGGACGCGAAACAGGCCGTATGGTCGTCCGCCAACCACTGGAAACAGTTGAATTACTCGGTCAAATGGATATCAATATCACCGTCAAAGGCGGCGGTATTACTGGCCAGGCCGGTGCAATTCGTCATGGCATCACCCGAGCCCTGATTGAATATGATGAAACACTACGCCAGCCACTACGTAAAGCAGGCTTCGTCACTCGTGATGCGCGTGAAGTTGAACGCAAGAAAGTCGGTCTACATAAGGCGCGTAAACGTCCACAATTCTCAAAACGTTAATAATTTGCGAGTTATTCAGAAAAAAAGAGGGTTTACCCTCTTTTTTTTTCTTTGTGATTCCCTGCTAGAATTGCATCACCAACTAACACCTATTGGGGGTTCGTCTAACGGTAGGACTGCGGACTCTGACTCCGCCAGTAGAGGTTCGAATCCTCTACCCCCAGCCAGTCTAAACGATAGTATATACTAACTAACACCTTACTGTTGTCGGTTATGTTGACTGTTAGGTGGGGTCATCTTCTTTTTTAATTCCGAACGCATTATAAAATTGCTCGCCAAGTAGAGTTGCTATTTCACTTATATCTTGGCCTATATTCCGCTGATGTAGTGGCCATATAATTTCTTCTCTATTGTAAACTTTATTCCCCCTATACCCGCTTACAAAGAAAACTGTCCCATTCGCTTTGAAATATTTACACTGAAGAGCATAAGGAAGATCTGTTTTCGTGATTTCAAACGCTTCATTACATAAATCAGTGAACGCCATAAATAAATCTAAATATCCTCCATGCAACACATGCCTAGGCCCGTCAGCCAAATTTTGAATATCTTTATTTAAGTATGTAGCAGATATGTATCCATTGTTATGTACTTCCGTGTGCCACTCAGGATCGTTATGGGAGTCAGAGCCACATAACGCCCCCATCGTTATTTGCGGGCTGCTCATACTCCTAAGATCACAGTAATTATGTTTATATTTATTGGCTCTGCTATTGCCGCGAAGAATTCCATAGAATTCACTATTGAATACATCCCAGGGAGTCTCGAGCTGGATAATCGGCACAGCTTGGAGTATGAAACCTGGATTACCTTCTAAATAGTACTCTATGTGTTCACTTTCTTTTTCAGTAAGATATCTTTTTACCCTTTCTTCTGCTGAAAGTGATGAGATAACTGATTCCCTAATTTCGTGTGTTGTCATTGGATCTGATGACTCCCAATGTCTTATGTAAAATGTGCGATGCCCTTTATGATTTACCATATGTGGCTTACTTAAACTTGGTGGTACGTGAACTACTATACAATGTTTCTCATCACTGACTTGTACTGCTACAATTTTAAGCCCTGATATTGGCGGCTCTACTGATGTGGTAGCAACCCTTTCAAGGTTATGGGCAATTTCGACCCCCTCTTCTATGCCAAAATCACTTAAGCTAATCTCACTATTTTCTTTTGGTTCATTAACCCCAATAATAATATTCCCGCCAACAGAATTAGCAAAAGAGGTTATATCTTTTAGAAACTCTTTATATCCCTTGTCCTTGTTATCGGGTAGCTTTAATTTGTAATCTAAATGCCCACCCTCTGGTATTTTATTACTTAAAAATTCAGACAGACTCTCCTTTGTTAGTGCTGTGATTTGGTCAGATGTAAAGTACATGTGCTAATTATAATCAATATGAATGTAGTGTCACTCTGACCTTCCCAATATGACCGTGATGGTCGGTCTAATATAGTTGGTGCTTGAATCGTTCAGAAATGTACTACACTAGGAGACTAAACAATCTGATCACTTGCCAGATAATCATGCCAAGAAGGACAAAGACAATGAAAAATATATTTGTACTTTTATGCTTAATATTTATTTGTGGCTGTTCATCCGCGAAAATACAATCTGCATCAAATGCGAGAGCGCCTTCTCATGCTGTTAATGCTATAGCAATATCCCCAAGTAGCGGAGTAATAGCTGATGCTATTGCTGTCGAATTATTCAATTTAGGATATGACGTTTTTGATATGCAGCAAACCTCAAACATGTTAATTAGAATGGGGCTTAATGATATTGAGATAAACAGACCTTCAAACCTGACAAAACTCAAAGAAGCAGGTATAGATGCTTATCTATCAGCAAAGACTGTTGGAGGCGATGATGATAGGCCAGAGAGTGCTAGTGTTCGTGTCACCAGCACACACAGTGGAGCTATAATAGCAGGATTAACTTGGCAAAATGGCTGGGGCGGCAGAGAAGGTTCACCAGCTGACAGAATAATGAGGGCTAACTTGTCAGAGGCAGCCGCACAAATAGCTAAGGAGCTTGATTCACGGCTTAAGTAATTTATGAATTGGTTTAGTGACCCAATGTATTAAGTCTTTTTTCTAAAAGCTGTTTTATTTTTCGTTTTATTATTTTTTTGTAAAAACTTTCTGAAAATATTTTTTAAGATAGATGTAGATCAAGTTAGTGAGCAAGTATTATACATATACCGGAGTCCCATATATAAAAAGGGGCATATACCCCACCCACTAGAGACACCTTTTAATTTTTATAGCCTATACTAAAGGGATATTTGAATGGGGGACGAGTCATGAAAAAGATTTTCATATTACTATTATTTAGTGCGTCCGCTTTTGGTGGTAGCTTGAGTAATTATGGCTATGAAGGATGTGGATACTACAGAGATGCCTTTGGAACTGTTAAGTATGTCTGCCCTGATGGTCGGTCTGGTCAAAGGATATTCGATCAAAATATACAAGATTACACTCCTAGGAGTTCAAATAGGAGTTCAAATTACTCGTTAGGGAGTACCTACACACCACAGCAACATAAAAGAAGTAATGAGCAGGCGATTGATGATATATACAGAGAATTTGGATTAACTAGAGATTAAGTTCTTATATAAATCTTCGAGTTTCAGGGGAATTACCCACAAACAGTAATTTCATGAACGTGAGAGCGCGATAACAGGGGTTCCCCTTAATTATCAATGACTTACAGGCTTATACAATTCCATTATAAATCAATGACTTACGTTAATTAGCCCTGTAGCACTAATATATCTGGTAAACCAGGTTTTCTCTTTGAAGGTCAGGAACTATGGACATCAGATCGGTAGGAGTCCCATCCGCTTCAT
>CAZDFI010000146.1:0-4195 GCA_964504725.1 uncultured Enterobacteriaceae bacterium | reverse complement strand
GATCGAGAGCCCATCGGATATAACCGGACATTCCTTGATAGGTACCGGCCGAATGAATCTTTCTATCTTTCAGAGGAAATCCGGAATCACTTGATGAAATTGGGTCGTTCATCTGAGAATGAGCTCCCGGCAGGAACCTATGTACAACAAATACTTGACCGACTGTTGATTGATCTGTCCTGGAATTCCAGCCGATTAGAGGGAAACACTTATTCTCTGCTAGAAACGGAACGTCTGCTGGAACTAGGTGAGAGTGCTGAAGGCAAGGATGCAAGGGAAGCACAAATGATCCTGAACCACAAGGCAGCGATTGAGTTAATGGTGGAGCAGGCCGCTGATATTGGTTTTAATCGTTACACTATTCTCAATCTGCATGCCTTGCTATCGGATAATCTTCTTGCCGATCCACAGGCCTGTGGCCGTTTGCGTGATAAGCCTGTAGGGATCGGAGGGACGGTCTACCATCCTCTTGAAGTTCCTCAATTGATTGACGAATGTTTTCAACAGGTTCTCGATACCGCAGCGGCAATTCAAGATCCTTTTGAACAGGCCTTCTTTGTCATGGTGCACCTGCCTTATTTACAACCCTTTGAGGATGTGAATAAACGTGTTTCTCGTCTTTCTATAAATATTCCACTTATTCTCCGGAATCTATGTCCGTTGTCATTTGTGGATGTACCTGATCGTGCATATATCGATGGGATTCTCGGAGTATATGAATTGAATCGTGTTGAGTTGCTGCGTGATGTGTTTGTCAGGGCCTATGAGCGTTCATGTGCGCGTTACTCGGCTGTTCGCCAGTCGCTTGGGGAACCTGATCCATTTCGATTAAGATATCGGACACAGGTTTATGAATCTGTGGCTGCAGTGGTACAAGGGGAAATGACAAAGCGTGAGGCAATTAAGTGGATTGCTGAGGAAGCAGGTGAAAAGATATCTGCAGAGGACAGGGCCAGATTTATCGAAGTGGTTGAAACTGAATTGATCAGCTTGCATGAGGGAAATATCGCTCGTTACCGCTTGCGGCCATTAGAATTCCAGACATGGCGGAAGGGTTGGAGCTAATGCCTGGAGTTGGAGAAAATAAAATCATTCAGTTGCGCATCGGTGGAGCCATCATGCAGACTGTGCCTTACAGTGAAAATACAATTGAAACGCAAACAGTTACTTGTTGTCTATCAGCGTTTACTTGAAGCCTATGGCGCGCTGGATTGGTGGCCTGCGGATTCAACTTTCGAAGTGATGGTCGGCGCAATATTGACGCAAAACACAGCCTGGACCAATGTCGCAAAAGCAATCACCAATTTAAGACACGCAAATTGTTTAACGCTTGAAAATGTATTGGCATCCTCTGATGAAACATTGGCTCAACTTATCCGACCTTCCGGTTATTTCAATATTAAGGCCAAAAGATTAAAAAATCTGTGCCTGTGGGTTGAGGAAAATGGTGGGGAAGCCAGACTGACCGCGATTGAGACAGAGTCGCTGCGCTCATCTTTATTGCAAGTGAACGGTGTTGGCCCGGAAACAGCCGACGATATTCTTCTATATGCCTTTGAACGACCTGTTTTTGTCATAGATACCTATACACGACGCTTATTTGCCAAACTCGGCTTGATTGAGGGAAGTGAACCTTATGAGGCATTGCGACAGATTTTCGAGACGGAGTTGGAGCCGGATGTCAGCTTATTTAATCAGTACCATGCATTGATTGTCAGGCATGCCAAGGAAAAGTGTCTGAAGACTTCCGGTTGTGGGCACTGCCTTGTAGAAGAAGCCTTTTAGGATTGATTAATAGCGTTGTTTACCCGCATTATTTTATTAGAAACGGGCCGCTCAGAGTATACTCAGACCGCTAAATATATTAACATTCCCGCCCTTTCAGGTATGGGCATACACATAGAATGACGCAACGTAGACCGCTAGTTGCAGCGAACTGGAAAATGAATGGTTCGCTGGCAAGCATTCGTCCTTTGTTGGAAGGTGTGTCTAGTGGCATAGAAAAAGGATGTGATGCTGAAGTAGTTATCTGCCCGCCCTATGTCTATTTGGCAGAACTGGCAGAAAAACTACACGGATCAGGGATATTACTGGGCTCGCAGAATATATCGCACCTTGAGTCGGGTGCTTATACCGGAGAGGTTTCAGCAGGCATGTTGAAAGATTTTTCGTGTAAGTACGCCATTGTAGGACATTCGGAACGCAGGGCGCTCTATGGTGAGATTGATACTCTGGTCGCAGCGAAGTTTGTTCGGGCGCAGGAGTCGGCGTTAGTACCCATACTCTGTGTCGGTGAGCAACTACATGAGCGGGAATCCGGTGATACACAGGTCGTGATTGAAAGGCAGCTAAATGCTGTCATCGAGCTGGCCGGGATAGCGTCATTTAACAATGCTGTGATTGCCTACGAACCAGTTTGGGCGATTGGAACGGGTAAAACAGCGACACCTGAACAAGCGCAAGAAGTACATGCTTTTGTGAGATTATTATTGGCCCGGCATGATGATGCGGTGGCCGATAAAATCAGAATACTTTACGGGGGTAGTGTCAAAGCTGCCAACGCAGTTGAAATTTTTAATATGGTTGATGTTGATGGTGGTTTGATCGGAGGTGCCTCTTTGGACACTGATGAATTTCTCAGCATTTGCCATGCAGCAAGAGGTGGTTGAATCCATGGATTTATTAAACTCAGAATCATTACATTTAGTTTTGCTCGTTTTTCAGGTCGTTGTAGCAGCCAGCTTGATAGGCTTTATTCTCATTCAGCACGGTAAAGGTGCGGATGCAGGGGCAGCCTTTGGCAGCGGTGCTTCATCGACGGTGTTTGGTAGTCAGGGATCAGGTAATTTTCTGACCAAGACGACAGCCGTGCTGGCATTTTTGTTTCTAAGTAACAGTTTATTGCTTGGTTATATGGCAACGCAACGGATTGAAGTGCCGATAAGTCTTATGGAAAGTGAGGCAGTCGTCATAGAAGAAGTGATGGAAACAGATGTACCTGCATTGAATACAACTGAATCTGATATACCCTCTATTCCAGAAGAGTAAATTTTTAGGGGGTAAATTTCCAAAGAGTCATTTAATAACAGCTAACAGAACATGGTTAGTATGGTTAAGTGCATCGATATCTCGTTTCATTCGTTTTAACGAGAGTTCAGTCAAACATTGCCGATGTGGTGGAATTGGTAGACACGCTATCTTGAGGGGGTAGTTCCGTAAGGAGTGCCGGTTCGATTCCGGCCATCGGCACCAAATTTAATTTCATATACAGATTAATAAAAATCATTCGCTCTGGAAAATCTTCCGGCACGGATTGTCTATGGGCGTGCAGGCTGACAGAAGCCATCCTTGGCTTCTGCCCTACGGGCGCACTTCGTGCGTCCAACTTTGCTCCTGACAAAGTTGTCGATTCCGGCCATCGGCACCAAATTTAATTTCATATACAGATTAATAAAAATCATTCGCTCTGGAAAATCTTCCGGCACGGATTGTCTATGGGCGTGCAGGCTGACAGAAGCCATCCTTGGCTTCTGCCCTACGGGCGCACTTCGTGCGTCCAACTTTGCTCCTGACAAAGTTGTCGACTCCGGACATCGGCACCAAAAAACATACATGATTTAAATCAAATATTATCACTAATTCAGTGATTGTTGCGTTGCAAGATTGTATACTGTCGGCATCAATGGATGAGTGCAGACATAGATAGAAGCTTGTCACTTGTTTGCATGCAGTTTTTTCTATTATTTGGATTAAAAAGGGTATAACAAACTAGATGTTGGAAAATTATTTTCCCATTCTTGTATTCATTGCAATCGGTCTGGTGATGGGTGCTGCGATGATCGTTATCGGTTTTGGTTTAGGTAAACTCATGGGACATGCCCGCCCGGACAGTGAAAAACAATCACCCTATGAGTGCGGTTTTGAAGCATTTGAAAATGCCCGTATTAAATTTGACGTTCGTTATTATCTTATTGCCATCCTGTTTATCATTTTTGATCTTGAAATCGCATTTCTATTTCCCTGGGCAGTTGTGCTTGATGAAATAGGGTTGGCAGGGTTTTGGGCGATGATGATATTTCTTGCTGTGCTTGTAATTGGTTTTATTTATGAATGGCGCAAAGGAGCTCTTGAATGGGAGTAGCAGCACAGCAGGTCGTAGAGATGGAGGGCACGGTTCACGAAAAAGGAATTGTTA
>CAZDFI010000145.1:0-4269 GCA_964504725.1 uncultured Enterobacteriaceae bacterium | reverse complement strand
TTCAAGCGGGTTCCCTGGGGTAAGGCGATGATGTGGATCTTCCTGCTCAGTGACACCTTTATCTTCACCTGTTTCCTGACCAGCTACATGACGGTACGCATGTCCACCACCGTCCCCTGGCCCAATCCCAGCGAAGTGTTCGCGTTAACACTCTTTGGTCACCATATTCCGTTGATCCTGATCGCCATCATGACATTCATACTCATCAGCAGCAGCGGCACCATGGCCATGGCGGTCAAGTTCGGTTATGAAAAAAACAGGAAAATGACCACTATCCTGCTGCTTGTGACCGCCATGTTCGGTGCTTCGTTCGTCGGTATGCAGGCCTTCGAATGGACCAAGCTGATCGAAGAAGGCGTACGTCCCTGGGGCAATCCGATGGGTGCAGCACAGTTTGGTTCGTGCTTTTTCATGATTACAGGCTTTCATGGATTTCATGTGTCGGTCGGCGTGATTTTTCTGCTCATCGTCGCCAGAAAGGTGTGGAAGGGACATCTCGCTGAAATGAAGCCAGGCTTTTTCACCAGCCGCAGGGGCGGCTACGAGGTCGTTGAGATTATGGGCCTGTACTGGCATTTCGTCGATCTGGTGTGGGTGTTTATCTTTGCATTCTTTTATCTTTGGTAGGAGGCAGGTATGAGTGAAGCACAAGTAGAAGGGCAACAGCATCCGATTGCTATTTATTTCTGGGTCTG
Organism: uncultured Enterobacteriaceae bacterium; assembly: GCA_964504725.1. Classification (GTDB taxonomy): domain Bacteria; phylum Pseudomonadota; class Gammaproteobacteria; order Eutrophobiales; family Eutrophobiaceae; genus SMWN01. The sequence continues at coordinate 3,574 of CAZDFI010000145.1, read as the reverse complement.
GGGACTGCTGTTTGTTCTAAGCACCATGTCATACATGGTTGACTACCTGCAGTTTCAGGGCCTTCTCAGGTGGTCCCTGATCATTATTTTCATGCTGTTAAAAGCCGGGTTTATAGTCGCCGTCTTCATGCACTTGTACTATGAGCGATTGGCCATGGCCTGTGCCCTTCTGATACCGATAGGCGCTTTGCTGGTGCTGATCGCCCTGATGTCGTTCGAAGCAGACAACACCAACATGACTCGGGACGTATACCTCGACCAAGGATCCGGAATCCTGATGATGGAAGAGGGGACAATACATTAGGCTCGTTGTACCGGGGCCGGACCAAGCTAACTGATCAATTGATCTAGCGTTTGGGATCTTGCCTGTGGATGACTAACCAGTAAGGCCATCAGGGCCATTGATGCATAACGCAGAAGGCACAGAATCACTTTCCATACCGATCGCATCGAAGCATCGAGAGGAATAAACGCCATATTCCTATAAGTCCACGCCTATGATCTGTCCAGCTCTCTGAGATATTGGCCTCTAGACTCGACTTTACATCGCTGCTTCAGAGTCATTATGATCAGGGAGCTATACTCCTGATTGATCCCCGTGGATTTTTAATGCTGCACTATTCATGCGACACTAACTCTCCAGGAATTCTTCGTGATCTATCGCGTTTATTTAGAATATCGGGCTGAGGTTAAGAAAATGACCGAAAAAACATTTATAATGTTCGCGATAGATCAATGTAACTTTACACAAGAAACCGAGAACCAGAAAGAGAAAAAGTGACTTGAATGATCAAGCAGTAGTGGTTGAACATGGGCCTAAATGGCGCGAGTACTATGAGTTGTGCAAGCCCAAGGTAGTGATATTGATAATCTTTACTGCTGTTGTAGGGATGTTGCTTGCGGTGCCTGGTGCGCTGCCCATAGCTAAGGTTATTTTTGCGACACTCGGTATCGGTCTGGCCGCAGCGTCTGGCGCGACGATCAACCAGTTAGTAGAACAACGGATTGATGCCATTATGCCGCGTACGAGGAATCGCCCCCTGCCACGGGGTGAGATAAACACAGTAAATGCTTATGTGTTTGCCCTGACACTGTGCGCCATCTCCATGACCATATTAATTTATAAAGTAAATGTACTGACGGCATTGCTGACTTTTATTTCCTTGATTGGATACGCAGTGATCTACACCATGTTTCTTAAACCTGCCACACCGCAGAACATTGTGCTGGGGGGTGCCGCAGGTGCCGCGCCGCCGTTGCTCGGATGGGTTGCGATGACGGGGGAAGTGAGTTCAGAAGCACTATTGCTGTTCCTGATAATATTTATCTGGACACCTCCCCACTTCTGGGCCTTGGCCATTCGCAGGCGAGAAGAATATGCCAGTGTTGGTATTCCAATGTTGCCCGTGACACACGGCGTTCCCTTTACCAAGCTACAGATTCTGTTGTACACAATATTGCTTCTGGCGGTTAGTGTATTGCCATTTGTCATTCAAATGAGTGGTGTTATTTATCTGGCAGGTGCCATCGCGCTTGGCCTGGGCTTTATCAGGCAGGCCTGGATTTTATATCGATCAGAGACGGATGATCACGCGATGAAGACATTCGGTTTTTCTATTTTTTATCTAAGTGTACTATTTGGTTTTTTGTTGCTGGATCACTATGCTCGTATTTTTATACGGCACTTCTTTCTCTAGTATATTGTGATGGTCGTTAGAAAAATCCTGTTCAGGGTTTTAATTATCATCGTTCCACTTTCGTTAGGAATTTTCTTTTCTATATATATTAATCAGGGGCACGGATCACTTGAAGATGTCTCCGCAACTGTTTTACGGGACGCAAAACCCTTACCAAAGTTCGTGCTCGAAGATCATCTTGGTAATGAGTTCACAAATAAAAACCTGAAGGGCCACTGGTCTTTGGTTTTTTTTGGTTATACGCACTGTCCTGATGTTTGCCCGACCACATTGAGTTTACTAAATCAGGTCGACCAAGTTCTGAAAAATAAATCTGATGTTAATGTGCCAAAAACGATTTTTATATCAGTGGATCCGGCGAGAGATACCATAGCACAGCTCGCCAATTATGTGCCTTACTTCAATCCTGACTTTATTGGTGTTACGGGGAGCTTGCAGAATTTGCAGGTTTTGACCACATCATTGGGAGTTGCTTTTGGGAATGATGGTGATGCAGAGAGCGAAGATTATGAGGTTTTTCACAGCACACGAATTATGCTGATAGATCCTGAGGCCAGGCTTAAAGCGCTGTTCTCTTTTCCACATGATGTGAATAAAATCGCATCTGATTATAGTAAGATTATTGATACATAATATCTAATCTAAGAAAAGCCGCTTCAAAAAAACAAAATGACCATGAAGGCCGTTTTGCTTGTTCAAGATTTATTTGTACAGATTTATGTAGTAATGAATTTAGCAATTTTGCTAAACGCAGACTTCTCAAGCTGTCTGATTCTCTCTGCTGAAACACCGTACTCATCCGCGAGCTGGTGAAGTGTTTGTTTTTTATTACTTAACCAACGCTTGTTAACAATGTCTTTGCTGCGTTTGTCCAACTTATTCATGGCTTCACTTAAAGCTTTAAGTTTGATGCCTTCAAGCTGGGTCGTTTCCAGCTCTTCTTCTGGGCCCTGTCTTTTGTCTTCAAGATATGCCACCGGACTAAACGAAGATGCATCATCATCTGTTTCAGAGTTATCGAATGACATATCATGATTGCTGAGCCTTTTCTCCATCTCAATGACTTCTTGCGGTTTGACGCCAAGATCTTTCGCCACGGAATCAATCTCATCCTTATTTAACCATGCCAAACGTTTTTTTGATGATCGTAGATTAAAGAAAAGTTTTCTCTGTGCTTTTGTCGTCGCAATTTTGACAATCTTCCAGTTGCGCAAAATGTATTCATGCATTTCGGCGCGGATCCAGTGTACAGCAAAGGAAACGAGGCGGACGCCAACGGTAGGATCGAAGCGCTTAACGGCCTTCATTAAGCCAATACTGCCCTCCTGAATAAGGTCAGCTTGCGGTAATCCATAGCCGCTGTAGCCTCTTGCTACCTTGACCACAAAACGTAGATGAGACATAACCAGTTGACGCGCAGCTTCAAGATCACCCTGCTCCCTGTAGCGTTCTGCTAACGAGCGTTCTTCTTCTGCGCTGAGCATGGGGATCCTGTTGACGCTCTGGAAATAACTCTCCAGCGATCCGGCGTTCAGTGCGATTGGCATTGTCATGGTATTACTCATAGCTTGATAGATTCTCCCATTTGCTTAGTATTATTTTAGCACTCGTAACATGAGAGTGCTAATAATATTGAAGAGTTCCTTAATTAGGAGAGAAACACTAGAAAATATACTAACTTATTGATTTATTGGATATTATTATGCTGGCTCGATGGTTCTTAGGTGGCGTTGGACCGAAATCCAGGAACCGAAAAGACCAAGAAAGATGCCGCAGGCAAGCATAATCAAGATCTCTATGCCCGACAGACCAGAGAGGCTGAATTCGCTGGCGTAGAGTTCGGCCAGCCTGTTTACCGGTTGTTTAAGGAACTGCAG
>CAZDFI010000144.1:0-4432 GCA_964504725.1 uncultured Enterobacteriaceae bacterium | reverse complement strand
CTATATCACTTAAAACTATTACATTACATGAATGATAGGTGGAAAAGTTGAAGGAGAAAATACGAGGACCTGGCGTATAGCCAGGTTCTATAATATGGCGCACCCAAGCGGATGGCAGCGTGGCTTCCATATTGCTCAGGCTCCACCCGTTGCCTTTCAGGTAACGCCCAAATCGGCAGTCCTCGACTCTAGCATCCTCGGCAATTGCTCCTGCATTGCACTACTACGTCACTTCCCTGTGACTATGCTTCGCTCTCGGTCTCCGTTCCAGACTCGACACTCGATTGTTGCTCGGTCTTCGTTCCTGACGCGACTCTACCACTCACATCCATGTGAGTGTCCAGGCACAATTCTACCTCCCCCGTCCATGGGGTCGTACCGATTACTTCCTTGTAATCGTACCTCCTACACTGACCTCCATGGATGGAGGAAATGCAACGGGATTGTCTGGAACAATCCCTGCCATGTAGTCGTGCCGAATTACTTCGGGCGTCCTCGGCAAATGCTCCATGCTTTGCTCTCGGTCTCCGTTCCAGACTCGACTCTACCGATTACTTCCTTGTAATCGTACCTCCAGCATCCATGCAGTCGTGCCCTCCGCCCTGTGGGCCAACAATGTGAAACAATGTTGTTCAAAATAATTCCTGATGATTTTGTGTCTAACCATGTGGTTCAAATCAAATCACTTAACCACCACAAATAAAAAAGCCACCATTAGGGTGGCTTTTTTATTTGGCGTCCCCAAGCGGATTCGAACCGCTGTTGCCGCCGTGAAAGGGCAGTGTCCTAGGCCTCTAGACGATGGGGACAATTCATCTTTGTTTTGGTGTCTTTAGTCTGGCATTTCATTTTAATTTGGTGGAGCCAGGCGGGATCGAACCGCCGACCTCTACACTGCCAGTGTAGCGCTCTCCCAGCTGAGCTATGGCCCCTGGAAAGCGCGAGACTTTACGTTACCCCCCAGTCTCTGTCAAGCGTCTGCGGATATAATCCAGCGCCAAATCAAGGCGAGTAATTACTCTTTTTTTACCGATTAATCTAAGGGTTACATCAATTGATGGCGAAACTGATCCACCTGTAATTGCAACGCGCAGAGGCTGTGCAATTTTACCCATTTTTATGTCAAAATCTGCGGCGGTATCGACAATCATCTGATGTAAATTATCATCCGACCATTCTTCAAGTGACGATAATTTCTCACGGATTTTCTCTAATGGCTCCAATACCACTGGCCTTAAATGTTTTTTCGCCGCATCTACATCATGGGCATCGAAATCAACATAGAAACATCGGCTTTGCTCCGCCATTTCTACCAGGGTCTTTGATCGTTCTTTCTGAACTTCGACTAGTTCCAGAATATCTGGACTATGGGTCAAATCGATATCGAGCTTTGCAAAATAATCGCCTAGCTTATCAGCAAGTTCTGCATTATTTCCTGTCTTTATATAATGTTGATTCAACCAAAGTAATTTTTCAGGATTGACCGATGCTGCTGATTTGTTCACATCCTTGATATCAAAATATTCAATCATCTCATCCATACTAAATATTTCCTGATCACCATGAGACCAGCCGAGTCGTACAAGATAATTCAACAGGGCTTCAGGTAAATAACCTTCTTCTTTATATTGCAATATATTCGCTGCACCATGGCGTTTGGACAGACGACTTCCTTGACCATCCAGAATAAGCGGCATGTGCGCATAATCTGGAATCTTCGCACCTAAGGCATTAAAAATATTAATCTGCCTGGGCGTATTATTCAGGTGGTCATCACCTCTAATCACATCTGTTATCTGCATGTCCATATCATCAACAACAACCGTCAGGTTATAGGTAGGCGTTCCATCTGATCTGGCAATGATTAGATCGTCAAGCTCTTCGTTTTTATAAACAACCGTTCCCTGGATATGGTCTTTTATAACAACCTCACCCTCCAGTGGGTTTTTAAATCTGACAACAGGCTGTGTTTCATCTTTATCAGGATGATCAGTGTGCCGACAACGTCCATCATATCTTGGCTTGTCACCACGTGCCATGGCTTCCTCTCGCATGACATCAAGTGCTTCCTTGCTGCAATAACAATGATAGGCCTTATCCTCATCAAGCAGTTTTTGAATGACCTCTTGATAACGATCATATCGTTGTGTCTGATAGTACGGACCATTATCACAATCCAGACCTAACCACTTCATGCCGTCCAGTATCACTTGTACCGATTCATCTGAAGATCGTTCTCGATCAGTATCTTCAATGCGTAAGACAAAACTGCCTTGATGATGGCGCGCATATAACCATGAAAAAAGTGCCGTTCTGACACCTCCTATATGGAGATAGCCAGTTGGACTTGGTGCAAACCGGGTGCGAACTGTTGCTGTCATGAGTTTAATCTCTCAGGGTTGTGTCCCCGTTGCTTACAGCGTATTGTCATTCCCGCGAAAGCGGGAATCCAGTAGTATGACTAGACTCCCGCCTTCTCGGGAGTGACGATTAATACCCCGCTAGCTTGCTACGGGGTTGTTTAATTTTTTTTATCGGGCGATTAGCTCAGCGGGAGAGCACTGCCTTCACACGGCAGGGGTCACTGGTTCAATCCCAGTATCACCCACCAATTTATTCCCTGAAAGAATATTCATGTGTCATGGAATAACCAAGGAACTTGCTGCTTTCTTTTAATCTCGTAATCTCGAATCTCATCAGCCATCGAAAGTGTCGCCCCAATATCATCCAAACCCTGAAGCAGGCGTTGCTGTATGCCTTTATCAAGTTCAAAGGATATTTTTTCGCCTTCAGGTGTCAATACGAAAAGGTTTTCCAAATCTATTGTCAGTGCAAAATCAACTGTAGCAATCGTTGCCGCGAACAATGTATCCACCACATCGGCATCAAGAATGATGGGTAATAGTCCGTTCTTTAACGAATTACTAAAAAAGATATCAGCAAAACTCGGTGCAATAATTACACTGATGCCATAATCCAGAAATGACCAGACAGCATGCTCGCGTGATGAACCGCACCCAAAATTTTCACGGGCGAGCAAGATTTTTGCTTCTTTATAACGCGGTTGATTCAAAACAAAATCAGGATTCGTTCGTCTTTTTGAATGATCCTCTCCGGGTTCTCCTGCATCCAGATAACGCCACTCATCAAATAAATTTGGTCCGAAACCTGTTCGTTTAATTGATTTTAAATATTGCTTGGGAACGATGGCATCGGTATCAACATTTGGTCTGTCAAGTGGTGCAACAACTCCGGTAAAACTCTTAAATACTTTCATGTTTTACATTAATCCTTTTCTATGTCGCGTACGTCTACAAAATGTCCGGCAATGGCAGCGGCAACGGCCATCGCGGGGCTAAGCAGATGCGTTCTTCCACCCTGCCCTTGTCGACCTTCAAAATTTCTATTTGATGTAGACGCACACCTTTCTCCAGGCGCTAATCTGTCTTCATTCATCCCCAAACACATAGAGCAACCCGGTTCACGCCACTCAAATCCGGCATCAATAAATATCTTGTCCAGACCTTCTTGCTCAGCCTGTCGTTTCACCAGACCCGAGCCAGGAACGACCAGGGCTAACATAATATTGTCCGCGATGTGCTGGCCCTGAATTGTTTCTGCCGCAGCTCGAATATCTTCAATACGCGAGTTGGTACATGAACCAATAAACACCTTGTCTATCTTGATGTCTTTCATCGCGGTACCCGGAGTTAAATCCATGTATTTCAAGGCATGTTGCATGCCTTCACGGACACTACTGTCAGTTTCCTGTGTCGGATCCGGCACCTCACCATTGATTGGCACAACCATTTCCGGAGACGTGCCCCAGGTTACCTGGGGTTGAATATCGGCGGCATTGATCCTGATGACTTTATCGAAATGAGCGTCTTCATCACTTTTCAAATCCTGCCATGCTTCAACAGCATGCTCCCATAGCTCACCTTTAGGTGCAAAAGGTCTACCTTTGATATATTCAATGGTTTTATCATCGACTGCTATCAGGCCGGCTCTGGCGCCTGCTTCAATGCTCATATTACAGACTGTCATTCTACCTTCCATGGATAGTGCGCTAATAGCTTCGCCAGAAAATTCAATGGTATGGCCTGTTCCACCAGCTGTACTAATATTTCCGATAATAGCCAGGACAATATCTTTCGCAGTGATGCCCTCACCCACCTGTCCATCAACAATCACCTTCATGTTGCGCGCCTTGCGTAACACCAGACACTGGGTCGCTAATGTATGTTCTACGTCAGATGTTCCTATACCGAATGCCAATGCGCCCAAAGCCCCGTTTGTGGATGTATGTGAATCCCCACAGACAATGGTCATCCCCGGTAAGGAAGCACCTTGTTCAGGACCAATGATATGAACAATCCCCTGTCGTGGATCATTCATTTCAAATTTTGTAATGCCTGTTTCCTTACAGTTA
>CAZDFI010000143.1:3035-4503 GCA_964504725.1 uncultured Enterobacteriaceae bacterium | reverse complement strand
TCGTAGCTTGTGGCACGCCCTGGAAATTGCACAATTGAAAGATACTGTAGAGAAAATGGATCATAGGCTGGATACTATTGTTGGGAGGCAAGGAATCCGCTTGTCCGGCGGTCAAAGACAAAGACTGGCTATCGCACGTATGATATTAAGTGAACCCAAAGTGGTTATCCTTGACGAAGCAACATCGGCACTGGATGCTGAGACAGAATATCAACTTCACACTGCAATGAGTGATTTTCTAAAAGATAGGACCACCTTGATTGTGGCGCACAGGCTAAGCGCCATTAAACAGGCAAGTCACGTCTATGTATTTGAAGCAGGGGTCATCAGTGAACAGGGCAGCCATAGAGAATTACTCTCTCAGGATGGCCTTTATTCAAAATTGTACGGCGTCAGACAGTCGATGAGTTAAGATTAAACAACATTTTTTTGCCACAGAGAACGCAGAGTTCACAGAGAAAATCAAAACCAAGAAGATATAATGATACTAAATATTACTTTGTTCTTTTCTCTGTGAACTCTGTGCGCTCTGTGGCTAGATCCATTCAGTAATTTTTTTCTGTGCCCTCGGTGGTCAGGTCCATTCAGTCAGCTCATTACCCTCGGCATCAGTGAATTTACCGATGATGATCATAATAAAATCATACAGTGCCCAAAATCCGAGTCCTCCCAGTGTAAGAATCTACGCAATACCTGTACCGATTTTTCCAACATAGAATCGATGTGCCCCAAACATGCCCAGGAAAAAACAAAGCAGGAACGCCGGTAATATTTTTTTATCTGTCATGATGATACTTCCCCTTGTTGATTGGTACGACTTACAGAAACGATGTTTTCTATTACCGCAGCAGAAATCATCGTGATGTAATTAAGTAAATCTATTTTAAACCCATGGCTATATTGATCCTGCATTGTACAGCCAAGCACCAGTAAGCCATGCCAACCGGATTGCTGTACCGGGATAAGCGCCGTAGAGTGAATTGACTCTGTTTCTGCTCCAAACAGCGCTTCCAGGTGTTCTGTTTGCAGGCTGTCGCAGAGTGGTTTGTTATGATGAAATAATTCGGTAAACATGAAGGCCAATTTTGAATTAGCTTCAAGAAAACGGATGTTAGAACAGTTCTTATGGCGAATGGGTGATTGGAAAATAAGAAATAAAAATCGTTCAGCCTGATAATGATGTTTCAGACTTTTAGTCAAAAGGTTATCTAGTTTTTTTATTGAATCAAGCTGCATCAATCGTAATGATAAGTCATGTATCGCATTCGTAAGCTCTCGTTGATGCAACACATCTTTTTCTGATCTCTCCAGGTTTTCATTTAGACTGGAATTCTCCTGACGTAATTGCGCAACTTGATATTCAATCAGTGAAGCAATATTCCCCGGTGACACAAAATTTCCGGCAGTATTATGTGGAATGTTGAGTTCGGAAAGTATGTCTGTGTGTTTAACAAAAAAGTCAGGGTGG
>CAZDFI010000143.1:2034-3025 GCA_964504725.1 uncultured Enterobacteriaceae bacterium | reverse complement strand
AAAATAGTCTAAAATTATATCTTCAGGTGAATCAGGGAGATCTTTGCTTAGCGTCATATCTGTGTCCCCAAATCTATACTCGTTGTCTGAAAACCTTTAATTAGAGAATAAGGTGTCCTGCTCAGTCAGATATAATTTTAGACTATTTTTAACTGCATTGATAACACCACGAGAAGTAATCGTCGCACCACTTATCTGGTCAAACGTGCCTGATTCACCTTTAATAGCCCACGATTCGACTGGTATGATATCGAATGACTGATTGGCAAAATTATTCAGCCAACCGGTTTTATCCTGATGAATGTTTCCACCCAGACCTTCTGTTTCCCGATGCGTTAATACCTGCACACCATAGACGGTGCCATCTTCAAGGACGCCGATTGATAATTGAATTGTGCCATTATAGCCTTTCGCCGGTATGGGCATGAATACGGCCCCAACGGGATTACCCGATTTTCTTGCCCGGTATACATTCGTAGTTAATTTATTTCCCGAATCATCCGTATAATTAATTGTATTAACGTCATGATAAATATCGTTATCAAAATCATCTGTCATGACTGCGCTAATTACCTGTAATTTTTCCATTTGTATATTTTCGGAGATCCTATCTCTGGTCAGCTGATGTGTAAGCGATAACACAATGGCACATAAACCTGAAAAAATAATAAAGGGCAGTAATAGTTTGACAGAAAACTTCATCGTACTGATTCGCCAAAAACATCAGGTCGCGTGATATTGTCAATAAAAGGAACTGCAGCATTCATTATCAATACGGCAAAAGCGATGCCATCAGGATAGCTTCCCCATGTTCTGATGATATAAGTGAGTAATCCGATCCCGGCGGCGTAAATAATTGTTCCGCGTGGTGTGGCTGAAGCGGTCACAGGATCAGTGGCAATAAAAAAGGCAGCGAGCAACGTTCCTCCGGTGAATAAATTAAACATTGATGAGGCATATCTTTCGGGATCATAACCATGAAAAACAAGAC
>CAZDFI010000143.1:0-2024 GCA_964504725.1 uncultured Enterobacteriaceae bacterium | reverse complement strand
AATGTGATTATCATTATCAGGGGTATTTGCCACTTAATGATCCCCTTGACGATTAACCAAACCCCACCGGCCAGAAAGGCAAGACCGATCCATTCCCAGCCTTTGCCTCCCAGTGTGCCAAACAAGGGGCCATTGGAAAATTCGGAAAGCATGGCCATGCCACTTAATTGTGATTTAGTGAATGCTAATGGGGTTGCTCCACTCAGACTATCCAGTCTTTCAGTTGGCAAGTCGGAGAATATCATTCTCAGGCATTCGATTAAGCCAGGATAGTCATTAACTATCGGCCAATAATTTAACTCAACCGGGAAACAGATCAGTACAAAAACATAGCCTGCCATGGCAGGGTTGAAGATATTGTAACCAAGTCCACCATAAAGATGTTTGGCAATTACAATCGCAAAACAGAGACCAGATAAAGTGACCCACCAGGGAGCGAATGGGGTGATGGTTAAGGCAAACAACAAACCTGTAATGATGGCGCTCCTGTCAAATAAAAAAACCTGAAGCGGGCGTTTCCTTAGCTTCAACATAATGGCCTCGAAAGCCAGAGCAAAAGAAACAGCGAGTAAACAGTGTACGAGGACACCCCATCCCAGGATCCATGTGCAGACAATAATCCCCGGAACAAGCGCAAAAATTACCTGTTGCATCACTTCATTGACGGAAGTTTGCGAGTGAATATGGGGTGGACTTATATTCTGTATCTCATCCATTGAATTTTTTATTTTTATTTCGCTTCTGTTTTATGCGCTCAACTGCACCCTGAATATATGATTGCTTGTCTGTTAGATTAGATGGATCTTGATCTGAAGAAATTGTTTTGCTTTTATTAAAACGATCATCGACTCGATTCTCAATACGATCCAGGCGTTCGCTACGTGCTTCGAATCGGGAGCGAGCATGATCATACATGGCCTGTTTTTTTTCATGGATAGCAATATCATTCTTTGCCTGCCTGTAATATCGCACCAGGGGAATGTTGCTTGGGCAAACGTAGGCACAGCAACCACATTCAATGCAATCAAATAAATGTAATGCTCTTGTTTGTTTAATATCTTTTGCACGTGAATATTTAAATAATTCCTGAGGCAGCAATTTGGCGGGACATACATCAACACATTGCCCGCATCCGATACAAGGCATTTCCCTGGCCCGATTAAATTCTGATGTAACCAGGATACTATTGGTGGTTTTAATCACAGGCATGGAAGTATCGTGTATATGTTTGCCCATCATAGGGCCACCCATAATCACCATCTCATTATCGTGTTGCTGATAACCGACTTGTTCGAGACAATGTTTGACGGGTGTCCCCAGCAGAACTTGTAAATTACGTGGTTGTTCAATATCTCCAGATACCGTCACATAACGAGAAACTAAAGGCTCCCCACGGGTCACTGCCCGGAAAGCAGCAGCAGCAGTTCCCACATTATGCATGACGATACCGATATGAATGGGTAAACCACCCGTAGGAACTTCTTTTCCCGTTAACACCTTGATCAATTGTTTTTCACCGCCTGCAGGGTATCGGGCGGGTACTTTCACCAACTCAATATCATCATCAATTAACGCATTCAGTGCATCAAAGGCTTCAGGCATATCCTCTTCAACTGCAATCACACAATGTGTTGCCTGAATCGCATGTTGCAGCATGCGAGTTCCGGAAACGATGTAATTTGCTTTCTCGCGAATAATTCGATCATCACAACTGATATACGGTTCGCATTCAGCACCATTGATAATCAAAGTATTAACTGCTGTGGTGGTTCCTTCACAAAGCTTCACATGTGCCGGGAAACCTGCGCCGCCCATACCAACGATGCCAGCTTCACATATCAAGTGCTGTAATTTTTCCGGATCGACAGACAGGTAGTCATGAACGGGTTCAATATCAAACCAGGTATCGTTGCCATCCGGTTCTATCATGATGCAGGGTGTTTGCTTTGATTGTTCCCGTGGTGATGGGCAGGTGCCAATGTCCATCACTATTCCAGAAGTGGTGGCATGTACAGGGACACTGA
>CAZDFI010000142.1:3704-4568 GCA_964504725.1 uncultured Enterobacteriaceae bacterium | reverse complement strand
CGTATACAAAACACTTTTTAAGGTTAGAATTAATAAATAATGCAAACACTTCCAGATTATCTGCGACATGATTTATCAAATATTTCAATTGGACTGAACCCTTCTCCAATCTCAGTACAAGCCGGTTATTATTATGCCAATCCACGCAACCGTTTCTGGAATGCCTTGAATGGATCACGACTGGTTGATAAAACACTTGAGCCAGGAGAAACATCTATGCTGACTTTATTTAATGATTACAAGATCGGTTTTACCGATTTGGTCAAAAGGCCAACTCGAATGGGGCACGAGTTGCGTGTAGCCGATTACAGGGAAGGAGCGCAGGTATTGAAAGAAAAGTTACTGGAATATCGTCCTGCGATTGCCTGGTTTCAAGGTATTGGTGTTTATAGACAATATCTGAAATATGCAGAAGCAGTGACAGTGAAGGATCTTTCTCTCGGGGTACAAAGACGAACAATTGGCAAAACAAGTATTTTTGTCTCCCCTAATCCAAGTCCCGCGAATGCTCAGTATTCACTTGATGATCTAATTAAATTTTACAATGAACTGGTCAGCTTCCAGATTAGAGAAGCATTTGGCCTGGGAACTCATTAAAGAAAATAAAGGGGCAGACCCTTTAATAACAGTGGCCACCTTTCCCGCATACGCTGTTATCTTATTCATTGCTAATATTTAGAGAAAAATAGCCGCGCATTGAGAGATATTGCCGCATACTAGCTTTTAACACGAAAAATAACCGCACATTAGCAATTTACGAAAATTATTGCGGTTATATTTCTCACTATACATTATAATGCGGTTGTTATTCTATTTTTGCGGCTATATTTCGGAGAAACTATGGCACTAGATACACCCGGTTAC
>CAZDFI010000142.1:0-3694 GCA_964504725.1 uncultured Enterobacteriaceae bacterium | reverse complement strand
CTGATCGAGCAATACCAATTGGCAGCCAGGCCACTGCAAGTGTCTGCACGCATTGATGCCAAAATCAAAGGTAGGCAAATACAACATTCCGAAGGTCAGGATATATTAGTGTTTGAGCCCAAGTACCAACCAGAGAGTACGTTAGTCGGGCATCTGCAGTTTGCCTTACGATATGAAGGCATCAACCTGGAAATCCTTTCTTTATTATTTCAGCAAACCGGCAAAGATGAGTTGAATGCTTGGCTGGCTGAGAGTCCAGCCTCAAGTTATGCGCGTCGTGCAGGTTTCTTATACGAATGGTTGACTGTTAATAAGTTAAAAGTGAATGTCCCGTCAAAAGAACGTTATGTGGCTCTGGTAGATAATGGGTTACAGTTTGGCCTAAAAGTCGGGGAGAAAAACACCCGTTATCGGGTTAACAATAACTTGCCTGGGAATCGTGATTTTTGTCCGCTGGTACGCCGAACCCAGTATTTAACTGAAATGGTCGACTATGATCTAGGTGAGAAAACACGTAAGACATTGGCGGGATACGATGACGATCTTTTACGTCGTGCCGCAGGCTATCTTTATCTGAGAGAAACACAATCCTCATTTGAAGTAGAACGGGAGAAACCATCACCAGATCGTGCTCAACGGTTTGCCGATTTGTTACGCCAAGTTGATACAAAAATACCCTTAACAGAAGATCGACTGGTGGAACTACAACAAGCCGTGGTAGACCCTCGCTTTCATGAATTTACCTGGCGTCATCAACAAAACTGGGTGGGAAAAGATCATGGTTATCGAAAACAGATCGATTTTGTCCCTGCTCGCCCTGAAGAAGTCCCGGCTTTAATGTCCGGATTATTATCATTAGCGGCACAATCGAGAAGTGGTAACACTGAAGAGGCTGATGATCATTATGATACGCAAATCGATCCAGTAATCTTGGCAACCGCTATCGCATTTGGTTTTGTTTTTATCCATCCCTTCATGGATGGTAATGGTCGTATTCATCGTTACCTCTTTCATGAAGTCTTAGCGAATGCAGGCTTTACACCAAGAGGAATTATTCTTCCTGTATCTGCTGTGATACTCGCCAACCTGGATGATTATGTTTCGGTACTGGAAGCCTTTTCAAAACCGCTTCGAGCCAGAACAAATTACAATCCGGATACTCCGGATATACCTGCAACGGGGAATGATGCAGTATATTTCCGTTATTTCGATGCAACGCATCAAGCTGAATTTTTATACCAGGCACTGGTAAGAACAGTGGAAGAAGATTTGGAAAAAGAAATAAACTACCTAATAGGATTTGACCAGGCATACAAAGCACTGAATGATCTATTAGATTGGCCTGCGCACAGTCTGGAATTGTTTATCCGTGTCGTGCAGCAAAATAATGGCACCCTATCCAAAGCCAAACACGACAGTCATTTTGATTGGATGAAAGAGGAAGAGATCAAGGAAGCAGAAAAACACGTAGTCGAAGCTTTTCAAATGAATGAATGAAGCGTGATTAAAAAGAAAGATATCAAGAAACAATCAAAGATATCAAGAAACAATCAAAGGATAAATAATGCCAAGTATTCGCTTGATGATCTCATTAAATTTTACAATGAATTGGTCAGCTTCCAGATAAGAGAGGCATTTGGTCTGGGAACTCATTAAAGAAGTTAAAGGGATCAGACTCTTTTAATACACCAATTTACATTGAATGATCAGCCATCAAGAGAGAGTATTAAGTGGCACAAGGAAAAGTATTTTGAACGTTTTTGGAAAATCAATCGATATTTATGCGAGGCTGGAGGGAATAGGAGTATAAGAACTAACATTTAGTTTCGAAAATATAGGATGCGCTACGGCAGGAAAAGCGCATGAAATCTAAAGTTGTCCTATGTGGGACCAAATTTTTTTCATGATTTCATCGAACGTTGGTTGGCCACTGTAATATAAATCAGTTGATTTAGAAAAAGCGCTTTCATAAAGTTTATACGTTTCTGAATCAGAAAATACGAATGCTTCATTTTCAGATATCTTTCTAATATCTCCAGTACGAAAACGTTCCACTTTATAAGATTCATATTTATCTGTGCCTATAAAATTATCAACGGCATCCAGATCTAATAATTGCGCGATATCGTAATAATGTCGCAAGAATGGGGTAGGGTCTGTTTTTAACGCTTGTTGTTGGCGAAATTTGGTTGAAACAGTTTGAAGCTTTTCAACAAATGTATACTCAGGGGCGTAACAGCTAACATCGACAGCAGTATTATTAATTACATCTACGTTTGTTTTATTCGCATGTTCAAAGGCCCAAGATGAAATATTAACAGATTGGTTTGGTGTAACGTTATCAAATCCAACCTCAAGGAGAATACTCGTCATAATATCACTCAAAGGTTCGAAATGGCTTTCATAATATAATCGTATGCCACCACTTCTATATTTTTCGTCATCAAATTCTGTGTCACGCTTTATTTCGATAATTCCATCTATTTTTAAATTATCACTGGCCAACCAATCGTAGAATTCTTTTCTTGATTGACTATGTTTATCTTTATTATGGTTTTTACCTTCATAGACCTCAAATGGAGCACACGCTGGTTCAATGCGGATATCAATATCTTCAGAAAACCGATTAATAATGCCATAGCCTTTCGAAAGAGAGGTGCCACCTTTGAGTTCGTACTTCAGTTCCAATTTATTTAAGCCATATAGACAATGCATTATCCAGTAATCTTTTTCGATAAGTACTGGATTAATATCTAATTCGGCAGAGACAATGCGAATCAGATTTTCAAACTCGGGATGATCGTGAAGATATTGCTTAGGCGGCATTTACTAATGTCTGTTCATCGATAAATAGCGACTTAAAAAATTTCTTTGTGGAAACTTTGCCGTAATTTTCAGCATTGAAAAGAAGTTTTTTACTATCCATGCTCAGTGCTTTGGATTTAACTCGGGTTTTTACCTGTTCGTGATCTTCAGCTAAGGTATTGAGATTATTCATCAGGTCAACCAGTAAAAATTCACTGCTTAGCTTTTTCGGAAAATTATATTTTCTTTGGAAATCGTAAGTTCTATTACCAAGCTTAAACTGACCATGACGCTTCTGATTATAAACAGTCGTAGTGTTATATAGTTGTGTAGTACCTAAACCCAAAGCGTTATAGTTATTAGGAGACGTTAATAAAAAATTGTTGTCTTTTAGAAAGGTACCTACCAACTGTCTATCTGTAGGGGGCACTTCGCCAAAAGTAGATTCTCTAGGGTAATAGTAAAGACCATTTTGCAGTTTTTTTAAAACATCTTCTTCAACCAATTCACGGGCGTGACGATCTACGCTATTCGACCACTTTTCCAGGTCGGAGCGGCGGTAGACCTTACCTGGTTTCAGCTTCCTTTTTAATTGCTCTAAACGGTTCATATCAGATCTCACTAATTGTTAAGTAATTTTAGCAGAATTATTTAATATAACAAATAATTTATTAAATATTCATGCAAAATAGATATTAACATATTGTTTCATATAGGTATATTATTTCATTAATTATTTATTCAATACTAGAAGTTGAGCTTAATTGAATTTGAAGTCGAGAGTAATGCACGACTCCAAGGACCTCGGTACCCCCTTGAGGGGTGTGGAGGAGATACGATTACAAGGAAGTAATCGGTAGAGCGAAGCAGGATGCTAGAGCCGAGAGCG
>CAZDFI010000141.1:0-4586 GCA_964504725.1 uncultured Enterobacteriaceae bacterium | reverse complement strand
GGTTGATGTGAAACCTCAGCCCGGTTATTGGCATATCGGGTAGTATCGTGAGTTGTGTCAGGGATAAGTTCTCGGTGTGCAACGCCATAACTTCTCAGTTTATCGGTCACGATTTTCCTGAGCTCACCACTGTGGCTCTTTAACAGTCGTTTGAAAAAACGTTTGGCAGCCTTTCCATTTCGTCGTGCTTGTAGATACACATCAACCACTTCTCCGTCTTGGTCAACTGCGCGCCATAAGTAGTATTGCTGTCCCTGGATCTTTATAAATACTTCATCGATGAAAAAGGTATCACCATAACCTTGATGTCGATGCTTTAATCGTTTGGCATACTTCTGACCAAACTTGTTACACCATAATCGAATGGATTCATAACTGACATCAATACCGCGTTCTGATAATAGATCTTCAATGTCACGATGACTGAGATTGAAACGATAATACAGCCAGACGGTGTATTGTATGACTTCAGAGGGAAATCGATAGCGTTTGTACGGATTTGGTGTTGTTTTCATCACGTCATTGTGACTGATTAACACTTAACTTGTCAGTACCGACAGTACCTATAAAACGCTAAGATGATCTACAAATTCATATTTCACCAAGTGTTGTCACGAAATATTCACGCACTGTCTGTGTTGCTTGTAAATAATCATGCATAAATCTATCTGCAGCAAAATCCATATCCGTTTCCAGATAGCCCACGGCACGTGCCAATACATGTAGATCGCCAACATTTTGTGAAAAAGAACTGATGGTCTTCATGTCAAATACGCGTAAGCGCCCTTCAATCTTTTTCAGAAAATCATAGGCACTGAGTAGATCGTTGCATACTTTCTCACCGATTATTCCGACTTTTTCAAGTTGACGTAATGCTGTACGTGTACTGGCCGTTTGCAGTCCTTTATGAGTATTGCCATGCAGGAGCTGTAAATAGTGGGTCAGAAAATCGATGTCCATAATCCCACCAATACCCCGCTTGATTTCGTATTTGCCTTTAGGCCTGCCTAATTTGTCCTGCACATGTTTGCGCATATGGACAATTTCTGTTCTTAAATATTCCTGATCATATTCGCTGTAAATCGATGATGTAATCTGTTCGAATGAACGCTTCACCATCCCGTTAGCATCGATGACCGGTCGGCATCGCGTCATCATTTGGCGCTCCCAGATGGCACGTCTCTCATTATGGTACTGGATAAAATAAGAGGCAGAACTAATCAAGGTGCCCGAGGTGCCATGCGGTCTGAGCCGCATGTCAATCTCATAAAGCGTCCCATAGGGTGATAACAGCGCAATATGCCGCATCAATTTCTGGACCCGCCTGGAAACGATGGCGGAGCTGTCCAGTGAATCCCCTGGAAATAAAAATATCAGGTCAAGGTCTGATCCGAAATTCATTTCCCTACCCGCCATCCGGCCCATTGCTAAAATGCCTATTTGAGTCTCAAGGTCATCCTGAACAATGCCATGTATCTGTATGGCACACCAGAGCGTTGCCTCGGCCAGATTACTGAGTGCCTGTTCTATTTGTTCTTGATTTAAATCACCTGTCAACTGTCCCACTAAAACCTGCAACATTACTTCATTCTTTGCAATTCTCAATCCATCTAGTTCATCATCCAGTACCTCTATTGTAAGTTCTTGTAATATTGATTGCCGTAACGTCTCGACCGAAAAATCTGTTTTGTCGGTTTGATCGAAATATTTCGCCAGTTTATTGCCACGAAAAAAAACAAAACGTGTGAAATACCAGCTTGCCCCAAATAAACTTGCAAGCAAAGGGAGGTTCTCTGGACATCGACCCCAGCCTTCCGTGTCACATACAGATAACCAACGGCCCATGTTCATCTCGGCCGCTTTTTTATCCCAAGCCAAGTCCAGTGCAGATTGGGTTGCGGCATCAATATGCATCACAAACTCAGTTCTCCCAGCAGGATTCTTTCAAAACATGAACTCGCAATATCGCGACAGTGCCCTAGGTATTATCAAATCTTCGCAGTGATTCATCGGGGTATTATCCCCTGGTAACTCTTCGATTAACATCCTTAGTAATATCTGTGCATAGCGAATTGCTAATTACAACATACAACATTAGCAAAAGCAGTCTTGTTGGTTCAAAGAACCATCGATATGATAAGCCATTATGAGATTGCTCCTTTTTCTTCTGATAAATAACATCACCCTGCTCTTTAAGCTTACACGAACAGACGCGATACGTGGAAATTACATTGTGCTGAATTGTTTCAAACACCAGTTGCCACCTAAATTACTAATTCGCCAAGCACAGGTCAAAAAAAGATTCCGAACCCCGCTCAATCTTTTTTAGGAGCAGTATCGTCATACGGTTCACCGTACGGAAACTTAGATGAACCGTATCGAATTACCAAGTTCGCCAACGCTAGTATCAAAATCGCTCCCGAGATAAAAAGAATCCCGTGATCTGGTTCAATATTGGTTTGTATGTAACCAATTGGTACTGACAAGTTAACTGATTTCATGGAGATTTCACTGATTGCGATGCCAGCTAAGTTACTGATTCTTGGTCCTAGTTAGAATCGATTTCACCTCGAAAATGAACAAATTCTAGTTAACTTGACAGTACCACGTTATGTTATACATATTGCAATTAGTCCTGATCCCATTAGTGAAAGTTCATATCAGTTTATAAACTGATCTTTACTTCAATCCCTATTTGACTTGTCGGTTAGCTTATTGCTCTGGACGTGCCAGCATGCTCAGCAAATTAACTCATACCACATAATTTTGGCGTTTACATCCTAAGCATACATAACCAATCCAGGTATCACGAATAAAGTAAAAATGTTTGATCTATATCAAATACGTTTTACTTCATTGGATGTAGCATTTTTCGGTTACATTATCTGATAATTGGCACGAGTGAGGCGAGGCTATTGGAGGCATTTAAAATGATTCTAACTGATGAGCAAATAACAGAGTTTAATGACAAGGGATTTATTGTAATAAAGGATTATTTTGATGAAGTAGAGATGAGGAAAGTCTCAGCGTGGTTGTATGAATTACACGATAGGATACCCATGGAAGGTGAGGAAGCGAAGTACTACGAAAAGAGCACGTTGAACGAGGAAAATATTCTCGTCAGGATTGAACATGTCCTTGGGCATCATAACCCAGAAATTACAGAATTACTCCTTTCACAAAAAACTATTGATTGTCTGACGGATCTTTTTGATGAACCACCTGTGCTTTTCAAAGAGAAGATTAACTACAAACTACCAGGCTGTCGAGCTGACAAACTGCACCAGGACCAGGCAGCAGGCTGGAACGCGTACGGAGATTTCTACATCAGCATAGGTATTGTTGTGGATGAGAACAGAAAGGAAAACGCAGCCTTGAGTTTTATGAAGTCCGGGAACTACAAAAAAGAATTGATGGGTGAAGAATGGAAAACTTTGTCGGATGATGACCCGCCTTACCAGCCCGAAAATGAATATATGTTGCTGGAGGCCGATCCGGGGGATGTTATCTTCTTCGACTCCTATGTGCCGCATGGATCTCCTGCGAATACCAGTAATAGAAGCAGACGAAATATATTTCTCACCTTTAACAAACAGTCTGATGGTGATAAAAGAGATAAGTATTACGCAGATAAATGGGCGATCTATCCGCCGAACCAGGCCGACCATGCACGTGCAGAAGGATCATATCTTGTGTAAAAAAATAACCTTATTATCTGATGAGGCTCATTAGTTATTGAACGTTAAGTCGACACTGGCCGATTTTGTTAATACGTTTGGACAGGTGATGTTGAGTCGCTATGGGGAACGGATTCATAAGATTGCTATAGATGCAACGTTTACCTGCCCCAATAGGGACGGCACCAAAGGACGTGGCGGCTGCACCTTCTGTAACAATGCATCATTCAGCCCGAATGGGCTTAAACCTAAATCAATTTCTTCTCAAATTGATGCGGGTAAAAATGTAATTCGTAAACGCACAGGAGCTTTGCGTTATATTGCCTATTTTCAGGCGTATACAAATACCTATGGCGACATAGATAAGCTTCGTTCAACATATGACCAAGCACTTGCAGAACAAAACATAGTGGGGTTATCGGTGGGAACGAGGCCGGACTGCGTGCCGCAACCTGTACTTGAGTTACTTGCTGAATATCAGCAACAAGGTTATGAAGTGTGGCTGGAACTTGGCTTACAATCAAGCTTTGATGTAACACTTAAGCGCGTCAACCGTGGACATGACTATAAGGAATACTGTAACGCTGTGGAGGCGGCACATAATTATGATCTAAATGTGTGCACTCATCTTATGCTTGGCCTCCCAGGTGAAGATAAAACACATGCCCTGACCACATTACATCGTGTCTTATCACAAGATGTCGCAGGGTTAAAAATACATCCACTACATGTCGTGAAAGGAACCCGATTGGCAAATGAGTGGCGAAAAAAAGAATATATTCCTCTTAAATTTAATGACTATATTGAAACAGTATGCGACATGATTGAATTAACACCCACTGATGTAATTTATCATCGTCTGACTGGAACAGCTCCCGACAAAATCCTACTTGCTCCTTCCTGGTGTGG
>CAZDFI010000140.1:0-4593 GCA_964504725.1 uncultured Enterobacteriaceae bacterium | reverse complement strand
CTTCCTTGAACAGGTGCGACAAATCGCCTCCAATACGCGCCGCATCATCCGGATGTATACGGTCCGGCACAAATTTTGGGTCTTCGAGATAGTCACTTGGCTCATAACCAAATACCTCCCGCACGTTTTCACTGATAAAGGTGGGGGCGTAATTTCCCGTCGCCTCAAAGCTGTAGAGCACCGCGGGGGAGGTGGCAAGGATATGGTTCAGGCGCGCGTGGGCGGCGGCGACTTCTGCCTCAGCTTTCTTGCGCTCTATGACTATGCCAACTTGGGTACCGATCTGCGCCATGACTTCCAGTAACTGCTCGTCAGGCTCAACGGCCTCTGGGGTAAAAAACTCCAGAACTGCAGCAACTTTATTCCCAACAAATACCGGGAAACAAAACGCAGCCTTGACACCAATATTTTCCGCAAGCTTTGCCCTTGGGAAATTAATATCTTTAGTAACGTCGATGATCCACGCCGGTTTTCCACTGCTTAAGACCCTACCAGGTAAACCAATACCCGCGGTAAAGCGAGTCTCTTCAGTGACCTTTTTAAAGGCCTTGAATTCTCCGGGTTTGTCGAGGTGCCAGAGTTTGGCTGTAATGAGTACACCCGCGTCATCACCGGACAGCATATACATATGACCCACTGGCCATCCTGTCAGGGAGCATACCTCATCAAGACAGATTTGCAGCGCATCCTTAATATCCGAAGCTTCGTTGGCAGCGACTGCAATCTTCTTCAATAATTGCATGCGCGCGTGTGCGGCGGCGATGGCCTCCTCAGCTTCCTTGCGCTCTATCTGGACCTTCACCCGTGCCTCAACGATGGCGGGAGAGATAGGTTTGGTAATGTAATCCACTGCACCAATCTCGAGACCTTTGGTTTCATCGCTTTCCTGCCCCATGGCGGTCACAAAGATCACCGGAATCTCATGTGTTTTCTCGTCCGCCTTGAGCTGCTGGCAGACTTCATAGCCATCCATCTCCGGCATCATGACATCCAACAGGATCAGGTCGGGCGGACTATCAGTTTGCGCTGCCTTCAGCGCCTGTTTTCCGTTGATGGCGACCATGATTTTGTAGTTGGGCTTCAGCAGGTCTGTGAGTACATTGATATTGAAGCGCTCGTCATCAACAATCAGTATTTTTTTGCGTTCTTTCATTTGGTTTAACTTGCAATACGCTCAGTTGACTGGCATGGTCCGGACCTCCACCAGCAACTCTAATGCCTCTTCGAACTCAAACCCACTAACATGTCGCGCCAGGCGTTTCATTGACTGCAGGTCCACCTGATTACCGAACTGGGTAATCATTTCAGCAACCTTCTCTTCTGAATCGGGATCCATTTCTTCCAGCATCTTGGTCAGTTCATCGAATATTTGGTTGATCTCTTGAGGGCTGAGTAATTCAACTTTCTCTACGGTCACCGCCTTTTCAGTTGTAGGGGCCAGTATCGATAGTCCTTCCAGTACCGGCGACATCGCCAATGACAATTGTTCCAGCAGCTCCGTGACATTATCCAATTGTCCTTGATTAATTGCTGATTCCAGGTTGTTGGCTTTAATGTTGAGTTCGCTCGCACCAATGGTCGCGGCAACTCCTTTTATTGTATGGGCCAGTCGTTGTGCAGTGTTATTGTCTCCCTGTTCTAGTGCGTCGTGGATTGCGCTGATGTCACCTCCATGGTCGATATAAAATTCTTCTAACAGCTTTCTGAACAGCTTGGGATTACCACGAACCCGTTGCAGGCCCGCGTTGATATCGATTCCAAAAAGTTGATCCGGCAAAGTGTCAGTTTCATCCTCTGGTAAGGATCTAGCTTCCGTCACACCAGGCAATTTCCTTTGGCCCGGCTCAATCCATTTCAGCAGGGTAGTAAATAATTTCCTTGGATTGATTGGCTTGGCTATATGGTCATTCATTCCTGCCGCGAAGGCGGATTCCCTATCTTCCACCATTGCATTAGCCGTCATTGCCAATATCGGCAACTCCTTATAGCGTTCTTGCTCACGAATCTTGCTGGTTGCAGTAAAACCATCCATCACTGGCATCTGTATATCCATTAATACGCAGTCGTAATTGTTAATAGCCAGCATATCCAGTGCTTCCTGTCCATTTTGGGCAATATCAACGGTGAACATACTCTGTTCCAGAATCTCTGTAGCAACCTGTTGGTTAATGTGGTTGTCTTCCACCAACAGGATACGGGCACCCTGAATTGGTCGTATTGCTTCAATATCGATCTCATGTCCATGCCTTACACCCCTGGCTGCGGTAACGGCATCATGACCGAAGGTTTTCATTATTACATCCAGTAATAACGAGGGATTAACCGGTTTGTTGAGATCATTGTCCAGTAATTCAACGCCGGGGGCGTTCTCGTATTCACTATACCCATATGCAGTTACAAGAATAATCTTGGGCGTTTCAGGCAATTTCATCTCTTTCTTGATACGTGTAACTGCTGCCAAACCATCAATGCCGCCAGGCATAATGTAGTCCATCAATACCAGCCCGTATGGCTCTTTGCCATCTTGCAATTTCTTAATCGCCGCTTCACCGCTAGTAACGCAATCTGCCTCGAAACCAAACTGTGTGAGGTAATCCCCAAGGATTTCGCGCGCATGCGGATTATCATCTACCACCAGAACGCGCATCCCTTGCAGATCCGGAGTGGCCCGTATATTACGTTCTTGTCCTGTTTTATCTACTTCGAGCACGACCTCAAAGACAAAAGTACTGCCTTTGCCAAGCTCACTCTCAACCCGGATCTCACCGCCCATTAACTCGACCAACTGCTTGGATATTGACAAACCAAGACCTGTGCCACCATATTTACGTGAGGTAGAGGTATCAGCCTGACTGAATGACTGAAACAGGTTGCCCATTTGCTTTTCAGTCATTCCAATGCCTGTATCTCCCACAGAAAACTTCAGCGTTGCCTTCCCTTGTTTCTCTCCCACCAAGCTTATAGAAAGCAGGATCTCACCTTCATCTGTAAACTTAACCGCATTATTTGCCAGATTGATGAGCACCTGACCCAGTCGCAGGGGGTCGCCTACCAGATGGGGCGGAACATCCGGAGCACGTGAAAACAGCAGTTCCAGACCCTTTTCCTGTGTTTTTATACTGACAACAGTAGCCAGATTTTCCAGTACACTATCCACACTAAATGGCACCGATTCCATATCCAGTTTGCCTGCCTCGATCTTTGAGAAGTCCAGGATGTCATTGATGATACCCAGCAGGGCATTTGCCGAGGAGTGAACCTTGTTTAGGTAATCCCTCTGCTTCGGACTCAGTTCTGTTCTCAATGCAAGATCAGACAGGCCAATAATGGCATTCATTGGTGTGCGAATCTCATGGCTCATATTGGCAAGGAAATCAGACTTGGCACGATTTGCGAGTTCTGCCTGCTTTTTCGCTACGGCAAGCTCTTCTTCAACCTTCTTGCGCACGGATATGTCACTCCAGGAGCCCACAATCTCAACCGGTTTGCCTGCTTCATCATGAATGATTTTTAATTCATCACTGACCCAGCGGTAATTGCCATCTTTATGGCGGAAGCGGTATTCATTGATCAAATGACCTTCCTCGAACAGGTGCGCAAACCCAGCCCCGACACCCGAGGAATCCTCCGGGTGAATCCGGTTTGGCACAAAATTCCGGTCTTCGAGATATTCACTCGGCTCATAACCGAACAACTCCCGCACATTCTCACTAATAAAGGTGGGATTGTTATCGCCCGTCGCCTCAAAGCTGTAAAGCACAGCGGGAGAGGAAGAAAGTATATGGTTGATACGCGCGCGAGCCGCTTCGGCGTCTGCTTCTGCTGCCTTGCGCACGGTGATGTCTCTCCATAACCCCACGACCTCAACCGGTTCGCCTGCCTCATCATAAATTACTCTTAATTCATCACTGACCCAACAATAACTTCCGTCCTTACGCAGGAACCGGTACTCAATGACCAGATGACCTTTCTCAAACAGGTTTGAGAACCCTCTATTGAGATCCAAGGTATCTTCCGGGTGGACCCGGGCTGGCACAAAATTTGGGTCCTCAAGATATTCACTTTGTTCATAACCGAACACGTTGCGCAGATTCTCGCTGACAAAGGTGGGCGCGTAATTTCCCGTCGCCTCAAAGCTGTAGAGCACTGCGGACGAGGAAGAAAGTATATGGTCGATACGCGCTTGTGACGTCTCGATTAATGCAGAGACCTGAGCAGGATTTTTTTTCATACTTGTAACGTCACCTCTTAGCATATGCAACTTAAAAAAGGTAGGCGAAGTCTACTCTGCTTCATCTGTGTAATATATAGAGGACAACCACATCCTTCTGATTAGGAGCGTGTAGCTAGCTAGCGTAGACGGCGTTGTACTTCTCGTTGTTGATCGTTCATAACCACGGCCTCTATGTTGTCCAAATAACATCATAAAGTGTCCCGTAGGTAATGACATATCTACAGTCTCCTGGCAGTAGTTAGCATCTTCAAATTATCGAGTTTTTCAACAGAATATACTGAAAGCAGACGGTCAGTTTCTGAATCTAATCTTCTGCTATCGGCCATAAGCGGCAGGTTTATTAAATATCTATTTGCTGC
>CAZDFI010000139.1:0-4785 GCA_964504725.1 uncultured Enterobacteriaceae bacterium | reverse complement strand
GGTGAAGCATTTCTCTTTGGTGCCACGATTACAGCACTGCCGACAGCCTCCACTCATATCAAACCCGATCCAACACGTAACAGAAAATGCCTACTCAATCGAAACGAATTAGGTCGACTAATCGGCGCCGTAGAACGTAAAGGTTACACCTTGATACCTACTGCGCTTTATTGGAAACATGGTCTGGTAAAACTTGAGATTGGCCTTGCGCAAGGTAAAAAATCCTACGACAAACGTGCCGCCGATAAAGAAAAAGACTGGCAACGCGAAAAACAAAGGCTTTTAAAGATTCGTCATTGAACTTAATTCTCGCTGTTTTACCCAAAGGGCATAGTAATCTCATGTATGTATACCGTATACTTAGACTTAACTTAAGGTTTTAAACTTACGGGGGGCGTATTGGCTTCGACGTGGGTAGCGAAACCCCAGGTGCATGTCGAGGTGTGGTTTCCTCGTAAAACTGACTACAACATAATAGTTGCCAACGACGACAACTACGCTCTAGCTGCTTAATAACCAGCATAGTGCCCTCGGCCTGACGTGTGCTTATACGCTCAGATAACCGGGGTCGACTCATATAAGATCGCGATGAAGCATGTTCGGTGTGGATTCGTTAAAACTTATCCGAACTCGCTCTATGTTTTCCCTGTCTGTCGGGTAATGTAGAGCTAAATTAATAGATAGAATAAACATGTAGAACCGAAGGCAGAGTGCTTGCGGACGCGGGTTCGACTCCCGCCGCCTCCACCAATAAATAAACAAACCACCCTTGCGGTGGTTTTTTTTATTGGCGGTTGTGTCGTGGACGAGAATCCGCGTACGGTTTAAAAACAGGATGTTTTATGTCTCGGAGGCCAGAGATGGCCGAGAGAGACCGACTATTGGCACTTATTATTTTTATGTTATTCTCAAAAGATAAATAAACTCCACCCTGAGGCAACCATGAAAAAAATAATCTTACTCACGTTATCGATAATCCTAATTACGCCTCTTGCATACGCAGAAAAGCCTCATGGTCCTAAGGCAACTGAGGTAAACATCAGTGTTGGCACAGAAGATGGCCAGATGAAATTTACTCCGGAATCTCTGACATTCGAACGTGGGACGTATTATAAACTGGTAATCACCAACCCCAGTTCGGAGGATCACTATTTCACCTCGGATGCATTTGCGACGCATATATTTACTCGCAAGGTTGAAGTGATGGATAAAGAAGGCAAAACCATTGCCGAAGTTCACGGTGCAATTAACGACATGGAACTAAAACCCGGCGCCAGTGTGGAATGGTTTTTCTTTCCGATGACAAAAGGTAAAAACCTCAAACTCTTCTGCCATAAAAAAGATCATGAAGCACAAGGGATGGTAGGTAGTATTAATATTGTTGGGGATTTATGACCGAGCGACCGTAGGTAAGGAGCGTGAGCTTTTTCGAAAAACTATAAATTTTCACGTGACTTAAATGAAGCTTGTCTGAATAACTGGATCGAAAAAGTCTCATCTGGACAAAATTTAATTACTCCTCCCCCTTAAACGCCTTAATCTCCGCTTCAAGCTCCTCAAGCTTTGCCCTGTAGTCGGTGACTTCTTTTTCTTTACTTGCGAGTCTTTTCTTGAGATCTCTGTTTTCTTCCTGCAAAACTTTCAGTTTGTTATGCGCCTCAGTCAATTGTACCTGGAGAGCTTCAACATTTTTGTCTACTGCATAGCCTGCTGCTGTGAAAAAAATCAATGACGCGAATATTATTAAAGCTGAAGTTCGTTTATTCATAAATTATGCATATCCCTAAAAGTTCCTATTCCCCTACTCCATTCAGGACTGCAATCTTCGTTTCAATATTTTCTAGCGCTGCACGCCAGCCATCGATTTCATTTTCGTGACTCGATAACGTTTTCTTCAGATCGTTATTAGATTCCTGTAACGTTTTTAATTTGTTTTTTACCTCAGCCATCTGTGTCTGAAGATCTTTGAGGCTCTGGTCTTCCGCGTAGCCTACTGTCGTGAATAAAACCAGTGAAGTGAAGAAAACCAATATTAATTTTTTCATTTCCGTAAGACCTTTTTCTAACCTAGTTTTTGTAGCCCTGTAGTTATCAACCTAAGCAACTGTTGAGAATAGTTTATTGCACGAATTTATCCAAGTTATTACGACCAATAAGCCGTCGACTAAGTGTGATACCCTCTAGCTCGTTCAAAAAGATCAGTTATCCAGTATGCCTGTGCGCCGATGGCTGCAAATGGCAACAATATCCATGTAACATTAAATAAGGCCAGGCCGAGCACAATAATACAAAAATCAGCTCGGCTGAGCTTGTGAAATATGTAGATTATCCAATCCAGCGCATCTTCAGGTTGCTTTGGTTCTGATGCCTGTTCTTCCCGGCTAATTGCATCGGTGTCTTCACTCTTTTTCGCTTCGTATATCAGGTCAACAATATAATCAATAAATGCCCCTGCTGCTGCTGCCAGTCCCAACCACAACCAGAATTGCTGTCCGTTGACTTGCGCTGTACCATAACCTAAAGCAACAAAGAAACTGGCATCAACTATCCAATCTGACATGTCATCCAGCTTTGCACCAAACTCGGATGACATCTTTTTGATTCTGGCGACCTCACCATCACAATTATCGAAAGTATAGCTGGCGACCAATAACAATCCGCCAACAATACCTGTAATCCACCCCCCCTGTGTAAAACAGGCTGCACAGGCCAAGCCTAACAAGAGTGAGATTGTTGTAATCAGGTTTGGTGTCGCAGGAGTTTTCAGCAATATGGGTGTCAATCGATAAGACAGGTGCCTTACCAAAGGGAATAGCTGTTCTGGTGCGGTTAATGTATCGCCGTTAGTGAGTATTGTTTCTTGATCCATTTTTTCATTTTACCGTAGTCATAGCGTGTATGGCACATCGTACCGTAGTAATAGCGGGGATGGCACATCGCACCGTAATAATAACGGGAATGGCATGTCATACCGTGTTTAAGTTATATTACGTTCATCAATATGATTATTCTTATTTCCAAACAAGTTTCCTAAACAACTTTATGCGCTCACTTCCCATTGTTGGCTTGATTTTGGGTCTATTGATTTTTGTCATTTTAATCCTGTGGCAAGGTATTGGTGACATTTTTGATTTGTTAGTCTCCTCCGGCTGGGAATTACTCACCTTGCCAATCGTCTGGTTTCCTTGTCTGATTGCGGCGGCCATTTCCTGGCGAATGTTATTTCCGAAACAGCATACACCGGAGTTTGCAGCGGTATTTAAAGCACTCTGGATTGGTCGAGCTATCAATACACTCTTACCTGTTGCGACCATTGGTGGGGAAATTGCCAAAGCCAGATTGATCACGCTTTGGGGAACAAGTGGTGTTGATGCCAGTGCTTCGGTGCTGGTCGATAAGACAGTACAAGCGATGGCGGTGGCGGTGTGGGCCTTTACCGGAACACTGTTACTTATTTATCTCGCCCTGGATAACGAACTGGCCATTGCTGCCATGTTAGGAGTCACAGCCCTTGCTGGTGGATTATTGGGATTTATTCTGGTCCAACATGCTGGCATGGTTGGATTCATGGCCGTGGCCGTCGGTAAATTTGTCAGTTCTGACGGCTGGGAGGAAATCACCAATAATGCCAAGGAAGTGGATGCAATTGTCCGCGTCATCTACAAAGATTACCGCAGTGTTACCATTTCGACACTTTGGCGTACGTTTGGTCTCGTGTTGCAGACCTCTGAAGTCTGGCTAGCATGTTATTTGTTAGGCTTTCCCATCAATATTATTGAAGCTCTGATGCTAAAAAGCCTGACCAGCACCATCAGCGATATTGCTTTCTTCATACCAAATGCCTATGGGGTTCAGGAGGGCGGTTATGTTATGCTAGGCGCCCTGCTGGGAATGACACCCGATATAGCATTAGCTGTCTCGCTGGCGACAAGGATTAGGGAGTTGGTAGTCGATATTCCCGGCTTGTTGGTCTGGCAACATTTTGAAAGTAAGTTGCTACTGAATAAGAGTAATAATATTAATTAAATCAATGCCTTAGTGTTTAAAGTTATAGATAAACCAGCAACGAGCATGCATTATGGATAGTCCCGAAATCGTATTTTATTTATTGGTGCTTATTAGCTTCTTTGCGATTGCTTATTTGTTGTTCGCCAATTTCTGCATTATTGAACTTCGAAAAAACATAAAAAGACCACATATCCCTTCTGGTTTCACGCCTGCGGTCACTGTTTTTAAACCTATCTGCGGCATAGAACAGGGTATGGATGAAAATTTAAGGTCATTCTGCGAGCAAGATTATCCTGAGTATCAAATTATCTTTGGATTGCATGGTAATGATGATGACGCGATCCCTGTCATACAAAAGATTATTGAAGATTACCCGCAATTAGATCTGGAAATGATCATAGACGCACGGTTACATGGCTCAAACCATAAGGTCTCTAATCTGATTAATATGTTTCCCGCTGCCAAACATGAAATCCTGGTTGTTTCAGACAGTGATATGCGTGTCCGTAAAAATTACCTGCATGATGTCGTGACACCGTTTGCAAACACGGCGAATGGTGCGGTCACCTGTCTCTATTCAGGACGTACCGACGATGGCGTAGCATCAAAGCTAAATGCCATGTTTATCAATGAATGGTTTCTACCTTCAGTGCTGATCTCTGATGCACTGAAAGATATTAGTTACTGTCTGGGAGCGACCATGGCCGTCCGCCGAAATATATTGACAGATTTCGGTGGCTTTGAAGCACTGGCTAACTATCTGGCTGATGACTATAT
>CAZDFI010000138.1:0-4787 GCA_964504725.1 uncultured Enterobacteriaceae bacterium | reverse complement strand
CAATAACACAGTCTTGGTTGCGCCCGTGACCGAGGGTAAATTGCCGGGTTTGTTTTCCATTCGACGTTTCGCTAACCAGGCAAATGTCACTGCTTCAATGCAGTCGGGGTCTAGACCGTACTCAAATGTCGAAACCACATTGCAATTAGTCAAGTGTGCACGAAGAGCATGCATTGTAGCTTTATTGTGTACACCGCCTCCGCAGACCAATACTTCATCAGTGTTTGCCGCGTATTGATTGATCGCTTGTGAAATAGTTTTCACTGAGAGCACTAGCAATGTTGCTTGTATATCTTCAGGCTTTAACGAGCTATCAAAGCAACTCAGCCAATGCAGATTAAAATATTCAATACCCGTACTTTTAGGGGGTGATTTTTTAAAGTAATCATCATTGAGCATTTCATTCAAAAGAGTTTGATCAACATGGCCACGACTTGCCCATTCTCCATTCTTATCCATGTCTACATTTAAATGTTGTCTTGCCCAATCATCCATAAGCGCATTACCTGGACCGGTATCAAAACCTGTTACGGGTAAGTTTATATCTGCAGGTAATACGGTGATATTCGCCATGCCGCCAATGTTTAAGATAACTCTGTTTTTAACTGCATGTCGGAATTGAAATTGATGAAAAGCTGGCGCAAGAGGGGCTCCTTGACCGCCCGCTGCGATATCCATATTTCTAAAATCAGCGATTGTTAAAATTCCTGTTTCCTTAACAATAATATTCGCATTGCCAATCTGTAAGGAAAACGGTTTAGGGGCATTTGGTTCATGCAGTACCGTTTGTCCATGACATCCAACGGCAGCAATTTCCTTTGGATTGATGTTGGCTTTTTTAATCAGCGCATTCGTTGCGTTTGCAAACAGATGACCAAGATGGGCGTCAAGTTGTTCAATCTCTTCAGTTGGTGTCCTGGCATTTACAGAACGGACACGTTTTTTGAGGTCATCATCTAGTGGGTATTGTGCATAATCAATCAGTTTTATTTCATCGTTCTCAAAAGAAACCAGGGCACAGTCAACGGCATCCATGCTGGTACCGGACATCAACCCTATATATAACACTGTATTGTCAGAGAGTTAATTAGGAGGAGGGGATGATGGCCCTTTTTCATTCAGGGCGATAATAGTTTGTACTTGATCATCGCCTGAAGCGACAGTTGTGTTGTTGGTAATACCATTCAGCTGTGCCAATAAAGGTTTGGTTTGCGTTTTAAATTCATCCATTAAATCATCAGGAATTCGCATGGCTTTTGGAAGTTTGACGGTTAGTGGATTTCGGTGCACACCATTAACGCGGAACTCATAATGTAGATGTGGTCCTGTCGCCAACCCCGTCATGCCGACATAGCCAATGATTTGTCCTTGTTTGACATGTTTACCTCTTTTCATGCCTCGTGCATAGCGTGAAAGATGGCCATAAAGAGTTGTGTATCGACCGCCGTGTTGAATGATGATCGCCCTTCCGTAACCTCCTTTTCTTGCAGCAAGTTTTATCACGCCATCACCAGATGCTCTGACGGGCGTGCCTGTTGTTGCTGCGTAATCTACCCCCTTATGGGCACGGATCTTGTTAAGAATTGGGTGCTTTCTTCCCAGGCTGAAGCGGGAACTGATACGAGCAAACTCGACTGGTGTTCTGAGAAAAGCCTTACGCATGCTATCACCATTCGTGGCGTAATAATCTGAGTGTCCGTCAGCGTGTGTGTAGCGGACAGCTTTGTAAGATTTCCCCCTGTTTATAAATTCTGCGGCCATGATCGGCCCATCCTGCACTTTTTCGCCATCTTTATATCGTTCCTTATAGATGACGTGGAATTCATCCCTATTACGGACTTCCAAAGCAAAATCGATGTCCCAGCCATAGAGGTTGATCAGTTGCATGATCATATTGTCTGAGAGGCCTGCATTGACTCCGGCCAGGAATAAGGAATCCCTGATTGTGCCACTTGCTGTTTTTACCCTGGTTTCCAGTTCTGTTTCCAGCATTTCAGCCGAATAGATATCACCTAACTTTTTAATAGTCAGGGTGTCAGTAAGATCGACGTCGTATTGCAAGGCCTCAAATTGTCCATCTTCGAATAAGAAACGAATCTCCTGGCCCGGTTTTAAGCGCTTCAAAATGGCGGTATCATCACCCAGGGCCATGATGTTATATAACATTTTAGCGGACAATCTTTTACGTTTGAAGATAAGCGCCAGGTTATCACCGGATTTAACTTTCACTGACTCCCAATAGGGTTCATCTCCAAATTCTTCAACGATTAATGTCCCATTTTCTTCTGCGATAATATCTTTTTTAGGAAACGCGAACTGTTCAGTACGATCTTCACGAAATTCTTCAGTGCTTGTTACTTCTGAGGGCTCAAGTGTTTCAGAGGATATGGCCTCTGCTTGTGTGTTTTCTTCAATAGGTGCTGGGGAAACGGCTGAAGGTGAGTCTTCAGCGATCATGACAGAAGTCGGCGACCTCAAGCTGCTAGCACCGAAGAAGATGGCACTGGCAAGTAGGGATACCGCAACGAACACATAAGGGAAATGATGCTTTGCGATCAATGGCTGCTGTACAGCTCTTCTATCATCTCTCGTCTTATAGTCTTTCTTTATATAGGACTTGTAAGCCACGGTATAAACTCAAAAATATTTGGCTAACTCTAGCGTGCGATCAATGAATCGTCAATGCTAATCTGTGTGCCTCGACGTGGTGACATATGATAAGCTTGCGCGCTTCAAATAACGTTTTTGAGGAATATTCTCAGGAAACATCCTGAAAAGGCATCGTCTATGGCATCAACTGAAGAAGCGCTTACGCTGATTAAGCGGGGCGCAGAAGAAATTCTGCTTGAATCTGAACTGGTCAAAAAACTGGAGGAAAATCGGCCACTCAGGATTAAGGCAGGCTTCGACCCAACGGCACCGGATCTGCACCTCGGCCATACAGTCCTGATAAATAAATTGCGTCAATTTCAGGAATTGGGTCATGAGGTATTGTTTTTAATTGGTGACTTTACCGGCATGATTGGTGATCCATCAGGCAAAAGTACAACTCGACCTACTTTGACCGAGGTAGAAGTGCTTGAAAATGCTCAAACATACCAAGAGCAAATCTTTAAAATTCTGGATCCAGACAAAACAAAAATAGTACGTAATTCAGACTGGTTGATGGAGAAGCCTTTAAGATCGCTTATAAGCTGGGCGGGTAAAGTCACTGTTGCGAGAATGCTGGAGAGAAATGATTTTGAACAACGCTTCAAAGGTGGAAAGCCCATTGCTATCCATGAATTCTTATATCCGTTAATACAAGGATATGATTCTGTAGAATTAGAGGCGGATATAGAGCTAGGTGGAACAGATCAAAAGTTTAATCTACTAATAGGTAGACAACTTCAGGAAGCCTATGGACAGAAGCCCCAAGTTGTAATAACAATGCCCTTACTGGAAGGGCTGGATGGTGTGCAGAAAATGTCCAAATCGATCAATAATTATATCGGCATTGATGAAGCACACGGTGAAATGTTTGGTAAATTGATGTCGGTCTCCGACGAACTGATGTGGCGTTACTTTGAATTACTGAGTTTTAGGTCGATAGATGAGCTGGAGCAGTTTAGAAAAGATATTGCAACAGGAACAAATCCACGAGACATTAAATTTCAATTGGCCCTGGAAATAGTTTCACGTTTTCATTCTAAGGAATTAGCCGAGAAGGCACATGCTGAATTTATTGCACGATTCCAGAAAGGTGCTATGCCCGATGAAATGCCTGAAATTACGCTGGACGCAGAATCAGGAGGCTTGCCAATAGGTACTCTTTTGAAGCAATCTGGCTTAACGGTGAGTACCTCTGAGGCCTTAAGAATGATTGCTCAAGGTGCGGTCAGGATAGATGGAGATCGTATTAGCGACAGAAATCATCTCGTGGAAACGGGCGTGGCTTATGTTATTCAGGTTGGCAAAAGGAAGTTTGCCAGAGTCACCATTAAGTAGCTTCAAGGGACAGGCTTGAGCTGAATTCGTTTGAGAGAGAAAAATACGCATATTATGTGCTTTTATCGCAACAATTTTATCCAAATTTGGCTTTAACCGGGGTTATCTTTCTAATTCAAATATACGGTCGGATTGTTGTGTATTTTTTTATTAATTTTCAATAACTTAAGATTACTTAAAAAAACCTAAAAAGTTAGGTTGACCACCTAATCTTCGCGTGTATAATGCCGCTTCCCGGTTGGGATGACCAACCTTGTTCTTTAACAATTCCAAACAAGAAATCTGTGTGGGCGCTTACGTTGAATGTCTGTATCACCAAGAGTTTCGGTGAGCAAAGGCTTTAACTAAGTGTCTATATGTTTAGTATATTTAGTTTTACTTTTGTAATCATCGAGTCAAGATTTGCTGCCTTTAAAGCAGCTAATGTGATTAAACTGAAGAGTTTGATCCTGGCTCAGATTGAACGCTGGCGGCATGCTTAACACATGCAAGTCGAACGGTAACAGATCTAATACATCCTTCGGGGTGTTGTGATGCTGACGAGTGGCGGACGGGTGAGTAATACATAGGAATCTGCCCAGTAGCGGGGGACAACGTGTGGAAACGCACGCTAATACCGCATACGCCCCCTGGTTTAATCACTGGGGGGGAAAGCGGGGGACCTTCGGGCCTCGCACTATTGGATGAGCCTATGTCTGATTAGCTAGTTGGTGGGGTAAAGGCCTACCAAGGCGACGATCAGTAGCTGGTTTGAGAGAATGATCAGCCACACTGGGACTGAGACACGGCCCAGACTCCTA
>CAZDFI010000137.1:2472-5079 GCA_964504725.1 uncultured Enterobacteriaceae bacterium | reverse complement strand
TGGTCGAGCCGATGGACATGGATCCCTGTGGATATAGTAAACTGACCAGCTCATGCAATGGACTCCCGGGTCGTTCAATCCACTCAGCAATTGCCTCATATCGGCTAACTGCATTATTAAAATTTGTTGTAGAAAGTTGTATTCGTATTGCAACATCCGCTAGTAGAATATCAACTGCTTCAGATAAAGGGTGACTACGATTGTCTTCAACATATTGCATTATATTTTCCTCAACTTTAAGAACAAAAATTGTAAGGCAGTTGCCTTACATCACAGACAAAAAAAAGCATTTCAATTTGCATTAATTTATTTACCACTTTAGTCTCTTCAAGTGGCTCCTTACCATTGGTTTGCTGACCTCAAAAATGCTACTTATCATCTCTACTGTCAGATTATTATTTTTTGTCGACTTTAATTTGTTTAACATGACACTTGGTATAAGTAATGCCCCTGCAAAAGCCCATGCCTGCCATTCTGGATCTTCGTAAGCCGGAATGTTACCTCTTTTGACTAACGATAAAACCTCAGTTCTGAGTAATTTACGCCTGATAATTGGTACATGGAGAACGGCATGCCCTATTTCGTGACATATAGTTGTTTTAGCATAGTAGCATTCTGGTGCTGGCTTCTCTAAATTATCCCAAACTTCTTCGCTCACAAGAATAATAATTTCATTGTTCCCGGCAGGATCAGTAGCCCCCGATCTGTCACCTATTTCTTCACGTGAAGCAGGATATACGTGAATACCATATTCAGGTAATTCTTCATTAATAAGTTTTGATATATCAAGGGGCCCCGGATTAGCCAATGTCTCTGGAGAAAATTGTTCTAAAAAACACCTTGCAAGCTCATCCACAGAAGCCATGCTTAAAGGGTTAACTGGTGGAACTTGTTCATTAAGGAAATCAGTCATCAGTACCACCTAAAATAGAAAATAATTTATCTATTTCACCAATAGAAAGGTTTTGCTTTTCAACCCTTCGTGCTAATGCGAGGGCTAAATTTTGATATTGAGGAGGTGAATCCCGTAGGTCCAACTGTATCGGCTTGGTATTTGCCGACAAACGCCTGAGTGTATCTAAATAAACATTTGGTATGGCTTTGGCAATGTCTTCCCATCGTGATTCTTTAAATGGTGGTCGAACCCCACGCTCTACTTCTCCTAAATAAACAGCGGAAACTCCAAGATTTTTTGCTGCAGATCGCAGGCTAATCTTGGCTTCAGATCTACAACCTCGTAAATAGCGACCAAATTCATGTGCAGATTTTGTTGCCATTGCTCATCTCCCGGTTAGGTTTGCCTATTGTAAGGCTACAGCCTTACAAAAGTCAACCAAATAAATATTTACATATTTCAATAGGTTACATTGATTTAATAGTTAAAATACCCCCTCATGCCTTGCCGAAAAATTAATCTGTTATAGAGACATCTGCGCAGGACGTGCAGATGAGCGGCTCCATGACAGGACTTCATGTAGGCGCGTACTCGTTATAAGGGATTATTTTTGAGGAAATCCGAAGGACAAGGTATCGGGGCGCCGTCCTTCTTGGTTACTTCTTGTGGGGCGAGCAACAAGAAGTAACTCGCCGGTAAAAGGCGAAATCAAAGCTAAACAGAATGATGATATTAATTACTGGATACTGGCATTCGCCAGTATGACGATTGTTTACTGGATTCCCGCTTTCGCGGGAATGACGAATTAAATTAAACCGGTGCAGGTAGGTCAGAAGACCCCATCAAATACTCATCCACTCCCCTCGTTGCACTCCTCCCCTCAGTTATCGCCCAAACAATCAAACTCTGCCCCCGAATGCCATTTTCCGCCCTAACTTTTGTAATATGTTCTAAAATCTATATAAAAATTCAGGTTAAAGAGGTTTAAAGTTGAAAAAAACACCTTTCCATGAAGTAGGTATTGAACAAGGTGCAAGGATGATAGAGCTCTTCGGTTATTATCTCCCATGGGAATATAAAACCGGAGGAAAAGAAGAACATATCGGAACCAGAGAGCGCGCAAGCCTTTGTGATTTGGATTACATGGGTGAGTTTATCATCGAAGGGCCTGACGCTGTTAAATTCATTCAAAAAATCTTCACCAATGATTTCAGCAACCAAAACGTCGGAGCCATTAAATATACCGCAATGTGTGATGAAAACGGAAACATGATGGATGACGGTACTGTCTGGAAGATGAGCGAAAATAAGATTATGTTTATCAGTGGTGATGAGGATGATTATGAATGGCTTACAAAAAATACTGAAGGTTTTGATGTGACAATTAAAAATATTACTTCCGAACATACTACCCTTGCCTTACAAGGACCTAGCTCCAAAATAATTCTCAGCAAACTTACAGATTGCGACCTTGATACCATTCGGTACTATCACTTTACAACAGCAAAGGTTGATGGAGTGGACTGCATTGTGGACCGTCTGGGCTATACGGGGGAATTCGGGTATGAGCTGCATTTTCACCCTCAATACGGACGTCAGATCTGGACCGCTATCATGGAAGCCGGGAAAGAATTTGATATCGTCCCCTGTGGCCAGGAAGCACTCGAAAGCCTGCGTCAGGAAGCCGGGTATCTTCTGGTTGGAAATGACCA
>CAZDFI010000137.1:317-2462 GCA_964504725.1 uncultured Enterobacteriaceae bacterium | reverse complement strand
TGACCATGACAAGAGCACAAATCCTCTGGAAGCAGGTATCGGTTGGACAGTCAAGTTTGATAAAGAAGATTTCAATGGTAAAGCCGCACTGCGCAAGATTGCAAAAGAAGGTGTTTCAAGAAAGCTTGTATGGTTCATGTTAAGAGGTGGTGAGATTGCAAGTAAAGGAAACCCAATCTTTATTGATGACAAGAAAATAGGAGTGGTTACAAGCGGATCTTTTTCACCAACCTCAAAAAACGGATCCGCAATGGGTTATGTAAACCCTCAAAATGCAATCCGGGGGATCAATTGTATGATAGAGATTGATGGAAAGAAAACCGAGGCGACATTATCGGTAATGCCACTTTACGATCCTGCAGACTTACGTACAAAAGGGAAATAGCAATTGCATTGAATGTCCGCTTAATACTGAAAGCGGAAGTTCAGGTGTAAGTGATGATAGGCAGCTTCCGACCCAAAGCGGACGTTCAGTACTAAACCAAACGAGCGCAAGCAACTGTGTTACGTCACAATTTCAAGCGACTTTTTCGATTTGAACCAGGTTGTCTGACTGCGAACCGCCTCCGCCTATATTACTGTGCACCGAGGAAGTCGTTGAATTGACTGCGCCGGGGGTGCGGTTCATGCTTTGCCAATAGCCCAAATTGGCCGCGGCTAATCCCATCAAAACGTCATCGCTCAATTCCGCCTTGCCCTCAAATGAGCCACGATCGTTGAACACGCGTACATAGTCACCACTTTCAATGTTGCGAGTTGCAGCATCCTGCGGGTGAATTATGACCGCCTGTTCGCCGCCTTGACGAGCCTGTTGAACGGGCTCATTTGCATATTGCGAGTTCAGGAATGCGTGTGGCTTGGGAGAAATCAGGCTAAGTGGAAAACGTTTAGCCAGTTCCGGATCCCCCCCGGAGACCTCATTTGGTGGAATATAGTTCGGTACGAGATCGACCGGCTCACCGGTCTGCATTTCATTGTAGCCATTGCGCCAAACAGCTGCGACAAAGTTTCCATTTTCGAGCGCGCTGGCCTTGAACTCGGTTTTTCCCGAGGGTGTTTTGAAGTTGCCTTCGGCGTGTGGCGCCCGCTCGTCAGGCGCACCTACATTAAGCCGCATCCATCCTACCTCTTTAAGCTTCTCCAAAGTGATGCCCTCAGCAGCAGGCGAATCCCAGTCATAACTTTTCATCAGCACCTCTTCATCGGTCATGTCCCAGTAGTCGTCGTCGAAACCCATGGTCTTTGCGAGCCGACGGAACATATCGATGTTAGACAAGCATTCCCCGGGCGGGGAGATGGCCGGATTGTTGACCATAAAGTAAAGATGGCCCCAGGTCACCTGGAGGTCAAATTGCTCACCCTGCAAGGTTGACGGCAGGATGATATCGGCATAGCGTGCGGTGTCCGTAAGGAACAGTTCGGCTACTACCGTGAATAGATCTTCGCGCTTTAGTCCTTCGATCAGCTTATTTGAGTTCTGCTGCTGAGACACCGGATTGGAGTTATGTATGAACACGGACTTGAGAGGAGGATCGAATCCCAGCTCACCCGTAAGGGCTGCCCCGAGGTCGAGCTGGTTGACGACACGCGTGCCCTCCTTGATCCATTGGGTTTGACACATGAAGTCGAAATCAAACGGAAATTCCCAGATTGGCATCTCGACCGCGCCACCCCCGACATGGCGCCAGGCGCCGACGAGTGCAGGTAAAGTGGAGATTATACGAATTGCGTCACCACCGCCCGGGGCACGCTCAAGGGCCACGCCTTCGCGAATGGCCGAGGGTTGAGTGGTCGCATATTCACGCGACAACTTGCGGATATCTTCCACCGGAATACCCGTAATCTTGGCGACCTTGTCTGGTGGAAATTCTGCGGCACGCGCCTTCAATTCTTCGTAACCCAGCAAGTACTTGTCTACATAATCGTGATCCACGAGATCTTCCTCGATGATCACGTTCATCATTCCATACCCCAAGGCACCATCTGTGCCCGGGTTGATTGGAATGTGCCAGTCAGCCTGTTTAGCTGTGCGGGTGCGTATCGGGTCGATCACCACTATCTTGGCGCCTTTCTTTCTCGCCTCAAGGATGAAGGGCCAGGCGTGCAGGTTGGTACTCATCATATTCATCGCCCAAACGATGATGT
>CAZDFI010000137.1:0-307 GCA_964504725.1 uncultured Enterobacteriaceae bacterium | reverse complement strand
AGTCCACCGGTTGGGCCCACCGTGCTAAGCCAAGCGGTGGCGGAGCTCGACTCACAGTAGCACTTTTCTCCTATGGTAGCGCCAAGCCGGTTAAAAAAGGCATCACCGCTGGTCAACCCGTTCAGTGTGCCTTGATTTCCCAAGTAACAGTGATTGGTGATTGCCTGTGGGCCGTGTTCGTCGATAATAGCTGTCCACTGCTTCTTGATTTCAGCGAGCGCTTCGTCATATGTGATCTGCTCGAACTGTCCACTGCCTTTCGGCCCTGTGCGCTTCATGGGGTGCAATAGCCTATCAGGATTGTAAT
>CAZDFI010000136.1:0-5089 GCA_964504725.1 uncultured Enterobacteriaceae bacterium | reverse complement strand
GATAAAATTGCTTTGCAGAGGATCCAGAAAATCAGGGCGCTGGATAATAAACATAATTTAACCCTGTTGTGTCGAGATCTTTCCGAAATAGGCACTTATGCCAAGGTGCACAATTCGTCATTTCGCCTGATGAAAGCGGTGACACCGGGACCGTATACTTTTTTATTAGGGGCAACCCGGGATGTGCCAAAGCGATTACAACACCCGAAACGAAAAACTATAGGGGTTCGTGTCCCGGATAATCAGATAATTCTGGACTTACTGGAAGAATTGGGCGAGCCGATGCTCAGTACCAGTTTGATATTACCTGGAGACAATGATCCCATGACCGATCCCGGAGAAATCGCGGATAAGTTATGCGGACAAATTGATCTGATCATCGATGGTGGCGCTTGTGGTTTGGATGCGACTACAGTTGTGGATCTGTCAGATGGTCAGGCCGTGCTTGTTCGTGAAGGAATGGGTGATATTTCTGCCATAGGCCTATAAGAGTAGGTATACTACGCGCCTGAATTCTAATTATTGGGGATTTTTAATTGAGCAGTAGTGCGAATCAGAGGGTTCTGTCAGGTATGAGACCGACAGGGCAACTCCATCTTGGTCATTATCATGGCGTTCTTAAAAACTGGTTAACTCTACAAAACGAATACGAGTGTTTTTTCTTCGTTGCGGATTGGCATGCATTAACCACTGAATATGAAGACCCACATATAATTTCAGAAAGCATCTGGGATATGGTGATTGACTGGTTGGCAGTGGGTATCGATCCAGGCGCTGCCAAAATATTTATTCAATCCCGCGTCCCGGAGCATGCCGAGTTACATCTTTTGCTGTCTATGTGCACCCCACTGAGTTGGCTCGAAAGGGTGCCGAGTTACAAAGACCAGCAAGAAAAACTCAACAATAAAGACCTGACCACCTATGGTTTTCTGGGTTATCCTTTATTACAGACTGCCGATATATTGATATACAAGGCCGGACACGTCCCTGTTGGCGATGATCAGGTCGCCCATGTGGAATTATCCCGTGAAGTCGCACGCCGATTTAACTTTCTTTACGGTCGCGAAACGGGTTTTGAAGAAAAGGCAGAAGCTGCCGCCAGAAAAATGGGCAAAAAGAATAACCGTCTTTATCATGATTTACGCAAGAATTATCAGGAACAGGGGGACGGTCAGGCACTTGAAAAGGCGCATGCAATGATTGAGGGCCAACAGAATATCAGTATTGGTGACAGGGAACGTTTAATCGGTTATCTGGAAGGTGGCGGCAAAGTTATTTTGCCAGAGCCACAGGCACTATTAACGCCTGCGTCAAAATTACTCGGTCTGAATGGGCAAAAGATGTCCAAATCCTATGGTAATACAATTTCTTTGCGGGAAAATCCTGCCAGCGTAGAAGAAAAAATAAAAAAGATGCCGACAGATCCTAACCGTGTTCGTCGTGAAGATCCGGGTGATCCCGCGAGATGTCCTGTCTGGAGTCTGCATGAAGTCTATTCCAATGATGAGGTCAAAGACTGGGTCCAAACTGGCTGCCGAACTGCGGGCATTGGCTGTCTGGATTGTAAGGGACCCTTGATTGATTCTATTTTGAAAGAACAGTCACCTATACGCGAAAGGGCCAGGGAATATCAGGAAGATACTGAAACGGTAAGTGGTATTATCAGCGATGGAAGTGAAGCGGCAAGGGAAGTTGCCAGAGAAACCCTCACTGAAGTTAAACAAGCAATGGGACTGGATTACCGTTAGACATGCCAGATAATCCTATATCAGAAAACGAGGCCGAAGATGCCCAAAACAAGGAACAGAGCCAGGCTCAGAATCAAACCTTGAAGCAGGCTCAGGATCAGGCCCAGAAAGATCAGGCAATGGGCAACCAGAAAGAAATGCCATTTGCGGTGGTCCACGGTGAGCCTTTATCTGAAATTCCCACGGATTTGTATATTCCCCCAGAGGCATTGAAAGTCTTTCTTGAAGCATTTGAAGGGCCATTAGATTTCTTACTTTATCTAATCAAGCGTCAAAATCTGGATATTGTGAATATTCCAATTGCACAGATCACAGAACAATACATGCGTTACATTGATTTGATGGAGGATTTGCAGCTGGATCTGGCAGGTGAATATTTGTTGATGGCCGCTATGCTGGCAGAGATCAAATCGAGAATGTTATTGCCGAGGCCCATTGAAGAAGGTGATGACGAAGATGATCCTCGTGCAGAACTGGTCAGGAGATTACAGGAATATGAGAGATACAAGCAGGCTGCTGACGATATCAACAATCTGCCCAGATATGAACGAGAAATTTTCGGCACTATTGTCGAATTTCCTGACCGAAAATCCAGCAAGCAACAACCGGTCGTTTCTATGGATTCCTTGCTCAGGGGGTTTGCCGAGGTGCTGGCTAGAGCGGATATGTATACTCATCACCGGATACAACGTGAAGCATTGTCCGTTCGTGAACGTATGACCATGGTGCTGGACAAGATCAACGCTGATGATTTTATGGATTTCAAGGAACTGTTCGCTGTAGAAGAAGGACGAGGCGGAGTGATTGTTGCCTTGTTGGCAATTCTGGAGTTATTAAAAGAATCACTCATTGAAATGGTGCAAAATGAGATAAATGGCCCCATCTATATCAAGGCAGCATCGTAAAAATAAATTCGTGTAAAAGTAGAGTCGAAGTTAAAAGAAATGAATCAGGAACAACTAAAAAATATTATCGAAGCTGCATTGATGGTCTCTGAAAAACCAGTTAATTTGAATCAATTATTAGCACTCTTTGAGAAAGAATCGGACAGACCTGAAAAGGCAGATATCAAGGTAGCTATCGAACAAATTAGGGAAGACTACACGGGACGAGGCATAGAACTTAAAGAAGTTGCCAGTGGATTTCGTGTACAGGTTAATGGCGAGTATGCAGACTGGATAAATCATTTATTTGATGATCGACCGCCAAGATATTCCAGAGCCTTACTGGAAACATTGGCTATCATTGCCTACCGTCAACCCATCACGCGTGCAGAGATTGAAGAGATCAGAGGCGTCAGTGTCAGTTCGAATATTATCAGGACATTACAGGAACGTAACTGGATCCGCGTTGTAGGTCAGAGAGATATCCCGGGTAAACCAGAGTTATTAGCGACAAGCAAAGAGTTTCTGGATTATTTCAACCTGAAAAAACTTTCAGAATTGCCATCCCTTGCCGAGATAAAGGATTTTGATCAGATCAATCCTGATTTGTTTGAGGAGCTGGAAAAGGAAGCCAAGGTACAAGTAGATAAAGCAGCAACAGATAGTTCAGAAGCAGCTAAGCAAAGATCCGATACAGAAGAAGTTGCTGCGACTGACGTCAATGACAGACTCACTGAAGATGAAGCAAGTGAAGCAGATGCAAAACACAATGTTGTCAGCGACGGAGATAACGTCGTTCCCTTCGGTTGACCATCAAATAATTTTAAACAACATCATTCAGATCGGACTCTTTGTAGCAACTCATGTCTGAAAAAAAAACACCTGAGCGTATTCAAAAGGTTCTTGCGCGTATGGGTCTGGGTTCACGACGTG
This sequence comes from uncultured Enterobacteriaceae bacterium, assembly GCA_964504725.1. Lineage (GTDB taxonomy): Bacteria > Pseudomonadota > Gammaproteobacteria > Eutrophobiales > Eutrophobiaceae > SMWN01. The sequence continues at coordinate 1,524 of CAZDFI010000136.1, read as the reverse complement.
AAATAGAATCGTGGATCAAGGAAGGACGCATCGTGGTTAATGGCAAACTTGCCAAACTGGGCGACGCAATCACCGACGAAGACAGAGTTCAACTTGATAAAAAACAGATAAAGTTTCCCAGGAAAACGGATTCCAGACCAAGAGTAATTGCTTATCATAAACCTGCGGGTGAAATTTGTACCCGAAAGGATGCAGAGGGCAGGACGACCGTATTTTCTAAATTGCCACGATTGAAAGGTTCACGATGGGTCAGTATCGGGCGGCTGGATATCAACACGTATGGATTACTGCTTTTTACAACTGATGGAGATCTCGCTCACCGTTTAATGCATCCTTCATCGGGTATAGACCGCGAGTATGCAGTGCGTGTGGTGGGCAAAGTTGATGAAGAGATGCTCAAACGATTACAGCAAGGTGTGGAGCTTGAAGATGGTCCGGCGCATTTCTCTGATATTGTTGATTCTGGTGGGGACGGTGCCAATCATTGGTATCACGTCACCCTTATGGAAGGGCGCAATCATGAAGTAAAGCGGCTTTGGGAATCACAGGGGATCACTGTTAGTCGATTAATTCGTGTTCGTTTCGGTCCGGTTATATTGTCCCGCAGCTCGCGGGTAGGTACTGTCAGGGAACTCGATGATAGAGAACTCGATGAATTGTATGCATGGCTTGATATAAAACCCGATATCTCATCTGTGACAAGGAAAAAGAGAGTCACAAGGCCAATAAGATCCACAGGCAGGAAGAAAACATCAACAAAGAAGAAAACAGCAAGAAAAAAAAAGCAGTATAAATAAAGCAAGCGTAATGGGGTCAGATAACAAAGGCAGTACACTTAGCAATTGCCAGATTTAGGCTGCCAAAAATAATAACGAATCCAATTATCCATCGCGCCAATTTCTTATGTTAGAGTAAATTCCGGTGTGTACTCATTAGAAACAGACAGTTTATCAAGACCTCTTTCGCACCTTCCCTTATGAATTAATGAAAGCGAAGATCCGCGTAAACGGAATCAATCTTCTGATATAAAACATATCTAGCAATAGGCGGGGCACGTTAACACGCTGATTTATTGCGCCATATCAGCTAAATTGCGCCACTTAAAGTGGCATAAATGCTTAAATTAGCTATATAAAGGTGTTTTATGTGGCGCAATTACTAGAATTGCGCAATAATAGCCAAATCGTGCCAAAACAAATCTCACAAGATGAACTTGACGCCATTTTAGAGGCAGTCAGCCAATTTCCTGAAGGCGCTGCTGTCAAGGGTATCGGTGAAGCCATGGACGAAAAGCTGCCACGCCGTACTCTACAGCATCGGCTAGCAAGACTCGTCAAACAGGGACGGTTGGTTATTGATGGTAAGGGTCGAGGGAGCTGTTATCGGTTACCTGGAAATAGAGTGCTTCATGCTGAACCAGGACACTATGAGATTAGGGGGTATGCGGCTGATGTCGAAGTTTATATTCCTGTCTCAGCAGAAGGCATAACCATTAAGGAAGCTGTCCGTTTACCGATTCAGGAT
>CAZDFI010000135.1:0-5325 GCA_964504725.1 uncultured Enterobacteriaceae bacterium | reverse complement strand
GAATCAACTCACGTTATGTGTAGATATATAGAACTTTCCCATTTACGATGTTTGGTGGCTCATATCAATCACTGTGAATGTCTTGAAATTACTTGGTCACAGAATCATAATTTTTCATTAAGGGTCATTTTCGAGAAAGTTGCCGAAAAGACAAAAGAACTAAGCATGTTAGGACCAGGGAATACCTGTGCATGACGAATTACTAATTGTCCATGCAAAGTCAGTTAGAGAGTAAGAGAAAACAAGATGACATCAGAAAACCGACAAATGATGATTTACGGTGCAAATGGCTATACTGGCGAATTGATTGCTAAAGAAGCAGTAGGGCGTGGATTCAAACCTGTTCTCGCTGGTCGTAACAAGCAGGCCATTAGTCAATTAGCAGAATCACTCAACCTGACGGCGAGAGTTTTTGGATTGAACTCAGTGGAGCAAGTTATCCGGCAGTTAAAAGATATCCATCTGGTGATCCACTGTGCCGGTCCTTTCTCGGCAACAGCCGAGTCGATGATGCAGGCCTGTATAAGCAGCAACACGCATTACACAGACATTACGGGTGAGATATCGGTATTTGAACGCGCTCAGGTACTCAATGATAATGCAAAATCAGCCAATATAGTACTTTGCCCCGGTGTTGGTTTTGACATAATCCCTACCGATTGTATCGCCAGTCAACTGAAGGAAAAAATGCCCGATGCGACGTATTTGGCATTAGGATTTGATTCAGATAGCGGCATGAGTCCGGGTACCTCCAAAACCATGGTTGAAGGCCTGGGTGGTGGCGGAAAAATCCGCAGGGATGGTAAGATAATTCAAGTGCCTTTGGCGTATAAAACTCGCCAGATAGATTTTGGCCGTGGTGAAAAAAATGCCATCACCATTTCTTGGGGAGACGTGTCTACAGCATTTCACTCAACCGGTATTCCCAATATCGAAGTTTACATACCGATTTCTCCACGTGGCGCCAAGGGTATACGTAGACTCAACTGGATCCGCTGGTTATTGGGTATGAAATTTGTCCAGAATCATATGAAGAACAAAGCAGGTAAGTCAGCCAAGGGACCTGGCGAGGAGCAGCGTAAAACACAGCGAACCTATTTGTGGGGCGAAGTAAAAAATGCCGAAGGGAAGACTGTTACCGCAAGATTAGAAACTTGTAACGGTTACACACTTACTTACTTGGGTGCAGTCGAAGTAGCTAAATTTCTGATGGAAAATAAAGTTACCGGCGGTGCTTATACTCCTTCAAGACTCATTAACAATAAACTGGTACACCGTTTGCCGGAAACCAGCGAGATGGTTTTTAATTGACCCTTTTATTTTACTAAAATTATCCCGGATCACTTACTGGCAGCTATACATATCAACCCCCATCAGTCTTTTAGTCGTGAGGGAGGTCTTCATCAGATATAGGTATCCTTATTTCAAAACCCGTTTTTTATTTCCACTCAAACAATGCGCGACATTGGCACTTACACAGACATCTGACTGTCTGCTTTCCAGCGATACTGTTGAAAAACTCCGTTTATTTTAAGGATAATAAAATTACAGTCGTTTAAGCGATTTAATTTCTATTAGATATGAGAGGGTACATGGAATGCTTAAAATCTCGATCTGGATCCTCTATTGCGGCTACGCATGATAAATGGATGACATTCTCGAAGTGATTGTCTCTTGGCAGAAATTTAGCATCTCCAAATTATCGAGTTTTTCAACAGTATCCAGCGAAAGCTGACATTGGCTTTTATAATTAAGAATTCATGTGTATTCGGTTGTCTAAATGAAATATATTCTTATCGACCGCCAACGGGCAATGTTAGAGTGGGTCCTTCAGCTTTACTTTGTCCGGCTTGCAAATTGAAAAGTTGCTGTACAAGTAAAAACGAAGATTTTGTTTCCAGATCATCATTGGAAATATAAAACCAGTAACCTTGGTGAGGCACTGAAATGTAGGCATTTGCTGGTCGCTCTTTACTTGAGTGAACAGTGAAATGGTTACCTGCCGGTGTATCATCCCAGTTAAATTCATCGCCATCTGTGGTTCTTGTTACCGTGATCAAGCCTGCTATCTTGTGCTCATCAGGCACTTTAATGTTTTGAGACAGATAGAAAAGCACACTCATAATTGAACGCACACGCACATGCAGTGTATTCGGACTCTTATCCAGGAAATTAGTCGAGATGAACACTCTATGATCGTCATCAGATGATAATCCCAACAGCGACTCAATTTCTTTACCTTCACTTTCAAACCGTTCATCCGGTACAAACAATAACACCAGCTTCCGTGATTTATCACCAGTACCACTTTCTTTATCTAACTCAAGAGTTGGCCCAATTTCCATGATCCCTTCCCGTTGAAACTGCCTGAAGAGTTCTAAGGAACGGGCAAAGTTTTCATAGCGTTTCGGTTCTTGCTTCGGCGTCGGTCCTGAGGCGCTTGGAGCATTGTAGAGGTCATTCATACGTTCCATGGTGATGCCAAATACACGTTCAATACTCCAACCAGACTGAGTCATGACCAGGATGGCCTCAAGTGATATTGCCGAAAGTACGCTTTTCAAAAAATCTTCACCACGGAGAGGTGTGTAAGAGATTGTCGGGCTCTGGGAATATTCAATACCTACACCCGGCTGAATGAAATTACCCCCCGGTCCAGTATCGATATCAGCTTCGAGTGAAGCCGAGGTTTGTATTCTAGGGGATATCGTGACACTGGAAATCTCAAGAAAGGAAGGTGTCTCACGATACCTTAGTCGCACCATGTTGAGTAACATTTGTTCACTTAGTGTTTCAGAAATTGATTTATTGTAGGCCGGATGGGTTTTTTCCAAGGCCTTGGGGCCAAAGGTTGACTGACAACCCAATAAGACAAATGCAACTAAAAAATAGACGAAAATGTTCCTATATATTTTGAAATATTTTTCCATTTATTGACCGTCAAAAAATATTGAAGCAATTACTGACTATTTAATTCGTTTTATTTTCAGCTTGTATTATATAAGCACTGCGAAATAATAGTACTGTTAGTTTTAGTATTATAAACGTCCGCTTTCAGTATATTCTGTTGAAAAACTCGACAATTTGAAGATGCTAAATTTCTGCCAAGAGACAATTACTTCGAGATTGCCATCCTTTTATCGTGTGTAAGCAAACCAGAGGATCTATATGGATATTTCAAGACTTTCATGAGTCCCCTCATATCTAATAGAATTTAAATCGCTTAAACAGCCGTAATTTCTTTATCCCTAAAAGAAATGGAGTTTTTCAACAGAATACAGCGTAAGCGGACATTCGCCAATTAACATTGATATACTGTTATCTACTCATAATTGACATTGTTTTATAAAGCAATCTAAGGAGCATAGACATTGGCTAAATTTCGGATAGAAACAGAAACTGATGCAAAGACAGGTAAAGTATATGCAGAGCTGTATTACCCAGACGATGCTGAACAACCTATAGCGACAACCGATCCGATCTTTCCGAGTCGCGAAGTGGCGGAACAAAAGATAATAGAAATGTTTGAGGAATGGATGTCTGATATAGGGAAAGTTTAATTTAGAAATAATCGCCACCCATGGCAAAGGAGGTTTTCAATATGTCCCACTACTGTCCACCATATAATATTATCCGACATTCGGCTCCTTAGTATATTGTTAACTGCCTTCAAATAATAGGAGGTATTTATGAAAGAAATTACTCGAATTAACCATATTGGACTGAGAGTAAAGGACCTTCAAACGTCCAGACAGTTTTATGAAAAGCTTGGTTTCGAATTTCTTGCTGGGCCTGTTGGCCCTGAACCCGTTGCAATAATGGAACATCCATCTGGTGTAAACATCAACTTCATCCTAAATTCTACAGATGAAACACCTAGTAATGTCTTGATGGATATTCCAAATAAACACACGGGTTACACTCATATCGCTTTAGAGATTACAAATACTGATGCTGTCGAGGAACAACTATTAAACCATGGAATCGCCATTACAGAAAAAATAGAATTTGAAGGAGCGGAATTCTTTTTTATAAGAGATCCGGATGAAAATGTCATCGAATTTCATAAACCTGCCCAATAAATATAAGACAGTTAACAAGTGGCTCCAGGGCGACTGGTCGCCTGCGGCTCCCGCGCCTGATCCAAAACGTTATGTTGCATTGAAATGAATTATTTTTATTTTTTTCAATATTCATCTTAGGCTTATTTTTTGCCTATGGGCTTCTGGTCGAAACAGACGATTTATTTTTATTTCATTAATTTTTGCTTTATTAGCCATTGTTTTGGTTTGTGGGGTATCCGAAATTTATAGAGGAAACGTAACAGAATTACTCGCTTTGCAAATAGCCAGCAGAACAACTACCGCGTTAGCTTTGTTGTACAGTTTTGCCCTAGGGTGCTTTTTTAGGTTAATTGTTTATTATTCAAAAAATATGTTTGTAAAAACATCGTGATTTTCACTATAGACAAACGCAACATAACCAATCACTCTAAAGTGATTCGGCAAAGCCGCGCCGCGAGTTCATAGTAACTAGTTATGCCAATCAACTTTTATAGGATCTGAAAATGAAAACTGAATCTAAGCCCCCACTTCCACCATTTGACACCGAAGCAGCTGTGCAAAAAGTAAGACTCGCAGAGGACGCATGGAATAGCCGCGATCCGGACCGCGTTTCGCTCGCTTACACTGTCGACAGTGTATGGCGAAACCGATCTGAGTTTGTCTATGGTCGCGACCAAATTGTTTCGTTTCTGCAACGCAAATGGAACAAAGAACTCGATTACAGGTTAATCAAAGAACTTTGGATCGCTCAGGGCAATCGCATTGCCGTACGCTTTGCATACGAATGTCATGATGACGCCGGCTCTTGGTTTCGCTCGTACGGAAATGAGAACTGGGAGTTCGATGAATTTGGATTAATGAAACGCCGTATTGCCAGCATAAACGACCTGCCGATTAAAGAGGAAGACCGCAAATATCTCTGGCCTCTCGGCCGCCGGCCACACGATCATCCGGGTTTGTCAGATCTGGGTCTGTAACCAACGAACCAGGCATAACAATGTGATGAACCGGAAAGTGTGGTTGGTCGTTTTGGCAGTAGTCGAGTCTATCGCAGTCGCCCGGTGATCTTGAACGTTAATGTCCGCTTTGGGTCGATAGTAGCCACTTATTGAATAACATCTGAGTATCCGCTTTCAGTATGGAGCAGCAGCTTAATTACATTATATGAATCTGCTGCTTCGGCCGAAAGCAGCAGGTTTGTATTCGCTTCTTAAATTTCAGCTTCCCAGCGTAAGCGGACATTCATCTAGAGGTTTTGAAC
>CAZDFI010000134.1:0-5349 GCA_964504725.1 uncultured Enterobacteriaceae bacterium | reverse complement strand
GAAGGAAGAGGTCGTCGAGATGCGCGAAGGAAAAAAGCGTACAACTGATCGTAAGTTTTTCCCTGGTTACGTGTTAGTGCAGATGGAAATGAATGATGATACCTGGCATATGGTTAAGGATATGCCTCGTGTCCTCGGCTTTATTGGTGGAACAAGCGATAGGCCCGCGCCCATATCTGAAGCCGAAGCGAATTCAATACTTCAACGTGTTGAGGAAGGTGTTGATAAGCCTACACCTAAGGTGATGTTTGAGCCGGGGGAGGTGATACGTGTGACAGATGGTCCGTTTAAGGATTTTAATGGTGTTGTAGAGGAAGTAAATTACGAAAAAAATCGCTTACGTGTTTCGGTACTTATTTTTGGGCGTTCTACTCCTGTTGATCTTGAGTTCGGACAGGTAGAAAAAGACTGATTCTGGGGTGCTAGCCCAGGTCAGTAGAGTTGTTAATAGGATTTGTTTTAGGCGTTTTTATGAAATCAGAAAGCTTCAATCCCGTTGGAATAGAGCTTTTGTAGAGGGGAGCCGAGAGGCGTTACTACCCAAGGAGATATTGTGGCAAAGAAAATTGATACTTATATTAAGTTGCAGGTGCCTGCGGGGCAGGCAAACCCGAGTCCACCTGTGGGGCCAGCGCTAGGCCAGCACGGGCTGAACATCATGGATTTCTGTAAGGCGTTTAATGCGCAGACACAGAATATGGAAGCCAACTTGCCTGTGCCTGTTGTGATTACTGTGTATAACGATAAAAGCTTTACCTTTATCATTAAGACACCTCCTGCTTCATATTTATTGATGAAGGCTGCGGGTATTCCCAAAGGGAGTGGTGTACCTAATACAGATAAAGTAGGTAAGGTTAATCGCCAACAGATGGAAGAAATTGCCAAGGCAAAAGAGCCTGATTTAACCGCAGCAGATATGGATGCGGCTGTGCGCACAATTGCAGGGACCGCCCGTAGTATGGGCATCGAAACGGAGGGTGTTTCGTAATGGCAATATCCAAACGTGTTAAATCCTGGGCAGATAAAATAGATTCAGAAAAATTCTATCCCTTAACAGATGCTTTGCAGCTGTTGAAAGAGTGTTCAACGGTCAAATTTGATGAATCTGTAGAAGTTGCAGTTAATCTTGGTATTGATGCCAGGAAATCTGATCAAGCAGTCCGTGGCGCAACGGTTCTACCAAAAGGTACCGGGAAAACAGTACGAGTTGCAGTGTTTGCACAGGGCGAGCAAGCCGAGGCTGCAAAAGCCGCAGGTGCTGATGTGGTTGGTTTTGAAGACCTGGCAGAGCGTATGCAGGCTGGAGAAATGGACTTTGATGTAATTGTTGCGACACCAGATGCGATGCCAGTTGTTAGTAAACTAGGTAAAATTTTAGGTCCTCGTGGACTAATGCCAAATCCAAAAGTTGGTACCGTGAGTACAGATGCAGGACAAGCTGTAACGAATGCAAAAGCGGGTCAGGTGCGTTACAGAACGGATAAAAATGGCATCATCCATTGCGCGATTGGCAAGGTCTCATTTGAAGTCGATGCATTAAAGGAAAATCTTCTGTCCTTGTTGGCTGATTTGAACAAGGCAAAACCAAGTTCAGCGAAAGGTATTTATCTTAAGAAGATCAGCCTTTCAACAACAATGGGACCAGGAGTAGCAGTAGATCAGAGTAGTCTGACTGCTTAAATATTTAGTATTTTATGTACGTAATTGGCAGTTTTATTACGTATTTGATGGCTTTGTACTAGCGGTGAATCTTGACTGGTTCCCGTTAGACGTCAAAGACCGCAGGTGCTTTTTTCGTAGATGTCTTTATCGTCGAAGCAAGCTTAATGTAATTAGATTACCTGCGCAGACGGTGAACTCCCTAAACAGTTTACTCCTGTTTTTAAGGGTCACCGTAGTGGTTGGTTTTGTACTCGATTTTCTGGGTATGAAGCCTTGGTGTGATCCAGGGCTTACGAAGGCAGAGATGCCGATGACTTTATGCTTGTAGTGTAAAGAGTCAGTAAGCCTGAATAACTTAGGAGAAAAGGTGTGAGTCTAAACCTTGAAGCAAAGAAAGCGATAGTTGAAGAAGTAGCTGAAGTTGCTGGCAACTCACCATCTGCAGTGGCAGCAGAATATAGTGGTTTGAGCGTGAGTGATATGACGGAGTTACGTCAATCTGCACGTGATGCTGGTATTTATCTGCGTGTTGTCAGAAATACACTTGCGCGTCGTGCTTTGGAAGATACAAGTTTTGATTGTATGCGGGAAGGTCTGACTGGACAGCTTATCCTCGCTTTTTCCAAGGATGAGCCAGGTGCTGCAGCAAAGGTGATTCGCGATTTTGCGAAGCAAAATGACAACCTTGTTGTCAAATTGGTGGCGCTGGAAGGTAAATTATTACAGCCCTCTGATATTGATGCACTGGCAAGTCTACCAAGCAAAGAACAGGCGATAAGTATGCTAATGGGCATAGTGATGGCTCCTGTTGCAAGCCTGGCTAGAACATTGGCAGAACCGCACGCAAAATTTGTGCGTACGGTTAAAGCGGTCGCTGATCAGAAGCAAGCTGCTTAATTCATTTTCGTATATATATAAATTTAATTTTGTAAGATTTAATTGGGAGTATTCAAAATGGCTGTAAATAAAGAAGAACTTTTGGAAACAATCTCTAACATGACTGTGCTTGAAGTCGTTGAGCTTGTTGAAGCGATGGAAGAAAAATTTGGTGTTACTGCGGCAGTCGCTGCAGCACCCGCCGCTGGCGCATCTGCCGATTCTGGCACTGCTGCTGAAGAGCAAACAGAGTTTGATGTTGTCCTGACCAGTTTTGGTGATAGCAAGGTTGCTGTGATCAAGGTTGTTCGTGCTATCAGTGGGCTGGGTCTGAAAGAAGCAAAAGATCTTGTTGAAGGTGCGCCTTCACCAATCAAAGAAGGTGCGACTAAAGACGAAGCAGATGACGTCAAGAAGCAGTTAGAAGAAGCTGGTGCGACCGTCGAAGTCAAATAAATCTTTTGACTAAATTACCAACTCAAGTCTATGTAAGGCTGGTGGGTTATCCCGCTAGCCTTGCGTTGGTTTGCTTTGGTAAGTAAAAACGCAATGAAAATCCTGTTGTAAGGATTTTTAGTATTTTTGTAGTAATGAACATATTTTGAGGATCTGTAATGGCCTATTCCTACACTGAAAAGAAACGAATACGTAAGGATTTTGGTAAACATCCAAAGATCATGGATGTGCCTCTCTTATTAGCGATGCAGCTTGATTCGTATCGTAAATTCCTTCAGTTGGATGTTACCCCTGAAGAACGAGCGAATATAGGTCTGCAGGCCGCATTCAAGTCTGTGTTTCCTATCGTTGGATTCTCTGGTAGCGCCATGCTTGAGTATGTGAGCTATCGATTAGTGAACCCTGTTTTTGATGTTAAGGAATGTCAGCTAAGGGGTATTACTTATGCATCGTCACTTCGCGTCAAGGTACGCCTGGTGATCTATGACAAAGAAGCGGGCCTGAATAAGAAGGTCGTTAAAGACATTAAGGAACAGGAAGTCTATATGGGCGAAATCCCGTTAATGACGACAACGGGAGCCTTCGTCATTAATGGCACGGAACGTGTCATTGTTTCCCAGTTGCATCGTTCCCCGGGCGTCTTTTTTGAGCATGACAAGGGGAAAACGCATTCTTCTGGTAAGTTGCTTTTCTCCGCGCGTGTTATTCCTTATCGTGGATCCTGGCTTGATTTTGAATTTGATCCCAAGGATCTTGTTTATTGCCGCATCGATCGCCGCAGGAAAATACCTGCAACTATCCTGTTACGTGCACTGGGTTATGACACTCAGGAAATGCTCGATATATTTTTCGACACCAATAAATTCAAAGTTACCAAAAAAGGCATAGCTCTGACCTTGATCCCGGATCGTTTACGAGGCGAGACCGCAACATTCGACATCAAAAATAAAAAAGGCAAGGTAATTGTAGAACAGGAACGTCGAATTACCGCACGTCATATTAGGGAAATGGAGAAAGTCAGACTTAAAGAATTGATTGTACCGACTGATTATCTGCTTGGGCAGGTATTGGCAAAAGACATTATTGATCTGGAAACAGGTGAGTTGGTTGCTGCAGCAAATACGGAAATCACAGAAGAACTTCTTGAGCAGTTGCTTGAGTATAAAGATTTGACGATTGAAACACTTTATACCAATGATTTAGATCGTGGGCCCTATATTGCAGACACATTAAGAATAGATATCACCACCACGCCACTTGAAGCCCAGGTTGAGATTTATAGAATGATGCGACCAGGTGAGCCACCAACAAAGGATTCAGCTGAAAATCTTTTCAAGAATCTATTTTTCAGCCCGGATCGTTATGACCTGTCTGCTGTTGGTCGGATGAAATTCAACAGAAGGGTCGGACGTAAGGAAATTATTGGTGAAGGCATTCTTTCCAAAGAAGATATCACCGAAGTCCTGAAATTACTGATTGATATCAAAAATGGTAAAGGTATTGTTGATGATATTGATCACCTTGGAAATCGACGCGTGAGAAGCGTCGGTGAAATGGCAGAGAATCAATTCCGTGTTGGTTTGGTACGCGTTGAACGTGCAGTTAAGGAACGCCTCGGTCTGGCAGATTCAGAAGGATTAATGCCACAGGAAATTATCAATGCTAAACCAGTGTCGGCCGTGGTTAAGGAATTTTTTGGATCGAGTCAGTTATCACAATTCATGGATCAGAATAATCCTTTGTCTGAAATAACACACAAGCGACGTATTTCAGCACTCGGTCCTGGTGGTCTGACACGTGAACGCGCCGGATTTGAAGTGCGCGACGTGCATCCGACACATTACGGCCGGGTATGTCCAATTGAGACACCAGAAGGACCAAATATTGGTTTGATTAATTCACTGGCGATTTATGCCAGGACCAATGAGTACGGTTTTCTGGAAACACCCTACCGTAAGGTAATCAAGGGTAAGGTCACGGATAAGATCGAATATCTGTCCGCGATTGAAGAAAGTGATTTTGTTATCGCACAGGCGAGTGCAACGACAGATAACAAAGGCCGTTTAACGGATGTCCTGGTTTCCAGTCGTCATTTGAATGAATTCACCTTGTCATCGCCTGACAATGTTGATTATATGGATGTTTCACCGAGACAGATTGTCTCCGTGGCAGCGGCATTAATTCCATTTCTTGAGCATGATGATGCTAACAGGGCACTGATGGGATCAAACATGCAACGTCAGGCGGTACCGACACTACGTACTGAGAAGCCACTGGTAGGTACTGGTATTGAGAGAACGGTGGCGACAGATTCAGGTGTCACGGTTGTCGCTGGACGTGGTGGAATTGTTGACT
>CAZDFI010000133.1:0-5375 GCA_964504725.1 uncultured Enterobacteriaceae bacterium | reverse complement strand
AGGTGAGTTATGGTATTGCAATACGTATGGCAGTCATGGCCATGATCATGGGCAGTCAATCAGAGGAGACTCAGTAAGTGCGACTGAAAATATCCAATGGTCGCATCATTGACCCAGCAAATAAGCTCGACCAAACAGAAGACCTGTATATCGAAGCAGGACATGTTGTCGGTATCGGCAAATCCCCAAAAGGTTTCAAGGTTGAACAGGAGATAAATGCGAGCAATCAAATAGTTTGTCCAGGCCTGGTCGATCTTTGTGCCCGACTGCGTGAACCTGGACAGGAACATAAGGCAACCATCGCATCAGAAACTGCAGCCGCAGCCGCAGCTGGCATCACTTCAATCTGTTGTCCACCTGATACCATTCCAGTGATTGATACAACCGCGGTTGTCGAATTAATTTTCCGACGTTCGTTAAGTAGTCATCAATCACGGGTCTTTCCTCTGGGCGCGCTGACTTATGGTTTGCATGGCGAAACTCTCGCGGAAATGGATACTTTAAAAGCCGCCGGCTGCATAGGCGTAAGTAATGCTTACGCGCCAATCGTAGACACTGAAGTGTTAAGACGGGCACTTGAATATGCAGTGACTTGTGATATCACGGTACATCTTTATTGCGAAGATGACTTCCTGAGAAATAATGGTGTTGCGCACGAAGGGCCTGTTAGTACTCGGCTCGGGCTCCCCTCTATCCCGGCAACAGCAGAAACCATTGCGATCAGTCGTGTCTTGTTACTGGTCGAACAAACGGGGGCTCGCGTACATTTTTGCAGGATTTCTGCAGCCCGAAGTATAGAAATACTTGCAGAAGCAAAATCACGGGGTCTTGATATCACTGCGGATGTCAGTATTGCTCACCTGCACCTTACGGAAATGGACATAAGTTCTTTCAACACGGATTGTTTTGTCCTGCCCCCACTCCGGAGCGAACGAGATAAAGAAGGGCTGCGCGCCGGTCTGGCGAATGGAACTATTACTGCGATTTGTTCTGATCATCAGCCCCATGAGTCGGATGCCAAATCCGCACCCTTCAGTATGACTGAACCTGGCGCTTCAACGATAGAAGTGCTATTACCACTGACCTTGCAATTGGTCAGGGACAATAGTCTGACGCTTCAACAAGCGATCGCGGCCTTAACATCAGCGCCGGCTGAAATTGCCGGCATTGATGGCGGGAATTTATCCATCGGTTCGCGCGCTGACGTATGTGTCTTCGACCCTGAGGCATCATGGACAGTAGAAAGAAAACTTCTTCTGAGCGCAGGTAAAAACACACCGTTTACCTCGTGGGAGATGACCGGCAAGGTGACGCATACCATACTAGACGGAAATATCATTTATTAACATTAACGCTTTACCGAAATAACAGAAAGCCCACTCTCAACAATATTACAATCAGAATGAAACATCCTGAATCACGCAATACCTTGCACGTGGAGCATGCCGAACTGCTCGATCATGTCGCTTATAAAGGTGATCAATATTATATGCGCTTACATGCACCATTGACTGCGTCACTGGCAAAACCAGGTAGCTTTATTCATATGCAATGTGACAGTGAACTGCCAATGCGACGACCCATGTCGATCATGCGTGCCAATAAAAATTCGGGTTGGATTGAGATACTTTATAAGGCTCACGGTGTTGGTACTGAACGATTAGCCAAACGCGCTGTGGGAGAGACTATTGACCTGATTGGTCCCATAGGTATGCCATTCAGGATAACGCAGTATAAAAAATATCCCTTATTGATTGGCGGCGGTGTTGGCATTCCGCCCATGGTTTTTCTTGCCGAACATATGAAGAAAACGACCAAGGGTGTCAAGCCATTTGTCATCATGGGTTCCGAAGTGCCCTTTCCATTTAGCGTCAAGCCATCACAGATTATGCTTGATGGAATTCCTGAAGGTGTGATTGCATCAATGCCTTTGCTGGAAGACTGGGGGATCCCGAGCCGATTAACAAGCTTACAAGATTATACCGGTTGCTATGATGGCTATGTAACTGATCTTGCCGTTCACTGGCTTGATTCTCTTGATCAAGAAACGCTGAAGGAAGTTGAAATATTCAGCTGTGGGCCAACACCAATGCTCAAGGCCGTGAGTCAAATGGCCCATCGGTATGGTCTTGCGTGTCAAGTATCACTCGAAGAATATATGGCATGTGCCGTAGGCGGTTGTGCAGGATGCACCGTGCTTGTCTCGACGGAACAAGGCCCTGCCATGAAGCGTGTCTGTGTAGACGGTCCTGTCTTTGAAGCTGCGTCTGTCTTCCCCCCTGCCTGATAGATGAACATGCGGAAAACATCACGTACTGTTACTAGTAGTCATCACTCACCCAATGGGTTACTACCGAAAATTCGATATATGCTTGAGTGATAAATCATTATTGTGGTTTGAGGCCGGGTTAACTGCGATTTCCAGGTTAAAAGGGATGAAGTAAATTACTTCGGGAATTCGCTTGCGAATTTGACAATCCACTCCCTGGCCGCTTCTTCGCTACTGATATTTCTGCCTTCCCTGATTCGTATCTCTTTTTTGTAATGCTCAATGTGACAAATTTGCTCGACCATACGTAACCTGTATACGTCTTGCTCTCCCCGGAACTCAATGCCAAGTTCATATGATACATCATCAGCCCGACACCACACGACATTACCTGGGATTTCAAATACAGGATCAACCAGATCGATAATTATCGTTATCCTGATCCCTATTGCCAGTGATTCATTAAAGCGGCAACGAAGACCACCAATACTGATATCCTGTAGAGGATGACGATAGCAATCTTCACTTTTATTCTTAATGATTTTTATCGGGATATCGGCAGGATGCCTGATAAAATTTCGCATAACAGATACTTATGTGGTTACAGTAGAGGGAGCAAAAAACATTTCCCGTGAAATACTGTCGATATTGATATCGGGTACTAGACTATCTTTATCTGTGAGTAATTTTATATGGGCAGAGTGAAAATGATTTTTATCTGAAGGTTTAACGCTGTCCTGCAACAGGAATATAATCTTAGGTGATGTACAGCAATGATGATCTGAAAACAATGGTGATTTAGGTTTGCAGATTTGGATAAAATTATTTAGCCGAAATTAATCTTGGCCTCAAGATTTGTTCGCGAATCAGCATTATTCAATGCTTCCTCAAGTTCAATTCGACCTTCCTTATATAAATTGAAAAGTGCTTTATCAAATGTTTGCATCCCCTTCTGGCCACTTTCTTCCATGGCGGTTTTCATCTCATCTAAATCACCCTTCAGTATCAGGTCAGCAATATGTGGTGTATTCACCAGAATTTCAATGGCCGCACAACGCTTGCCGTCGATGCCCGTGACAAGCCTTTGTGAAACAACGGCCCGTATGTTTAAAGACAAATCCATGAACAACTGTTGATGCGCTGCCTGGGGAAACATGTTGATGACACGTTCCATCGCCTGATTAGAATTATTCGCGTGTAATGTTGACACTGCCAAATGTCCCGTATTAGATAATTCCATCGCGGCCTCCATGGTCTCACGATCACGAATTTCACCAATCAAAATGACATCCGGTGCTTCACGCAGAGAAGCCCTCAGTGCATTTCTATAAGAGAGTGTATCGACCCCGACTTCACGTTGATTCAGGATAGATTTGAGATTGGGATGGCTAAACTCGACAGGATCTTCAATCGTCAATATATGCCCTGCCATATTTTGATTTCGATGATTAATCATTGCCGCCAGCGTGGTTGATTTCCCCGAACCAGTCGCACCGACCATCAAAATCAAGCCTCGTTTATTCAGTATCATCTCATTCAAAATTTCCGGTAAACCCAGTTCCTCAACGGTTGGAATTTTTGATGGAATAAGGCGAAGCACCATTCCGACTTCGCCTCTTTGCCGAAAAACATTGACACGAAATCTTGCTGAGCCATCTTCAAGTGCAATCGCAAAATCACATTCCATTGTTTCCTCGAAGTGCTGTATCTGAATATCGTTCATGATGTTATAGGCTGCTGCCTTACAGATATCACCTGTCAAAATTGTCTTACCAACGGGGGTTGCATTGCCTTCCAACTTAATCTTTACTGGAGAATCCACCGTAATGAATAAATCCGAGGCATTCTTTTCAACCATTAATTTAAGATAAGGTGTGATATCCATACTGATTTATTCCCCTCTACGCTGAGAATTTTTGTCTACAATCAACAATGGCGCAGACCACAATTGCCTGCACCACTTAAAACATTCCGCCTTGATTTTCTTCTTCTTCTTCATGCAATTGTAAATGATCCAGACTATCTGCATCGGCACCTTTGGCTGCCTTGCCCTCCAGTTTGATCCTTAAACGTAGTTCATTCATTGAATCCGCATTACGCAGTGCATCTTCAAGTGTTACCAGATCGGCTTCAAATAGATCGAACAATGCCTGGTCAAAAGTCTTCATTCCTAGTTCATTGGACTTACCCATGATCGACTTAATCTCATGAACCTCGCCTTTCAAAATCAGATCAGAAATGAGTGGTGAATTGAGCAAAATCTCAATTGCGGCAGCACGACCTTGCCCATCAACCGTCTTCAGAAGCCTCTGGGCAATCACCGCCTTCAAATTTAACGATAAATCCATCAATAATTGTTGCCGACGTTCTTCTGGAAAAAAGTTGATGATTCTATCCAATGCCTGGTTAGCACTGTTGGCATGCAAGGTACACATCGCCAAATGTCCCGTTTCGGCAAAGGCGATACCAAACTCCATGGTTTCCCTGTCCCTCACCTCACCTAACAAAATGACATCGGGCGCCTGTCGCAAAGTATTTTTCAAAGCTATATCCCAATCATCCGTATCCATCCCCACTTCACGTTGCGTAATGATGCAATTCTTGTGCGGATGAACATATTCAATTGGGTCTTCTATGGTAATGATATGGCCGAATGTATTATCGTTTCTATAATCTATCATCGCTGCCAACGAGGTTGACTTACCTGAACCTGTTCCGCCAACCATGATCACCAACCCACGTTTTGTCATAACGATGTGTTTCAAAACTGGTGGCAGCTTGAGTTTATCCAGGTTGGGCACTTCTGTTTCAATGGTACGCATCACCAGCCCACAATAGCTCTGCTGAATGAATGCATTTGCTCTGAATCGACCCACCCCCACAGGATTAAGAGCAAAATTACATTCCTTGGTTGCTTCAAACTCCTTTAGCTGCTTGTCATTCATCACTGCGTATGCAAGCGCCTTTGTGTTGTCTGGCGTCAATTCTGTTTTTGATACGGGTGAAATCTTGCCATGTACCTTGATAGCCGGGGGAAAGCCTACCGTGATAAATAGATCGGAACCCTCCTTCTCAATCATCAGCTTGAGAAGATCACGCATGAATT
>CAZDFI010000132.1:3780-5417 GCA_964504725.1 uncultured Enterobacteriaceae bacterium | reverse complement strand
ATTGGGAAGTCAATGCCGCAATTGTGACAACAACAGAAGAAAATACAGATTGGCATGAGAAATTAGGCACACGTACTGTGACCACTGGCTGCGGACAGGGAACCATTTTTGGCAATATGATGGAACAGTTGGATAGTATTGAAATTACACCACATAAAATTAAGCAATCAGATATTTATGCGACATTAAAAAATCTAAATGCATACAACGATGTTTATAAAAGTGCGGGTGCGGTCCATGGTTGCGCTTTATGTCACAATACCGAAATACTTTCTTTTAAAGAGGATGTGGGGAGGCATAATGCTGTTGATGCAATTGCAGGAGAGATGTGGCTCAATGATATTGATGGTGTAGGCAAGCTTTTCTATACTACGGGTCGCCTGACCTCGGAAATGGTTATCAAGGTGGCACAAATGGGGATTTCTACCCTGCTCTCGCGCTCAGGCATTACTCGTATGGGACTGCAAATCGCAAGTGACATGGGGATCACGCTATTTTCACGGGCTAAGGGCAAACATTTTCTCATATACAACGGATCAGAAAATGTTGAATTTGATGTTGATCTGCCTGATAAATTTGAAGTCGCAAATATAAAAAAAGCACATCAAAAATAATCCATATGGCCACAGATAACATTACGGCCATCATACTTGCCGGCGGACAAGCCAGGCGTATGGGTGGTCAGGACAAGGGACTCATCCAGCTTGCTCAGAAACCAATGATCGAGTACGTTTTAAACGCAATTGAGCCACAGGTTGGCACCATTATTATCAATGCAAACAGAAACCAGGCGATTTATGAAAAATATGGTTTCCCGGTTGTCGCAGATCAAATCGGAGGCTATTGTGGGCCACTGGCAGGAATGGCAAGTGGTCTACAGATATCAGAAACACCTTTCATCGTTACGGCACCCTGTGACTCTCCCTTGATCCCGGATAATCTGGTGCATAAACTTTACTCAACATTACAGCAAGAAAATGCGGAAATATGCACAGCCTTCTCTAATGGTAGGTTACAGCCAGTTTTTACCTTGATAAAAACTGAACTACTTTCTTCAATGCTTGATTTTTTGAATAATGGTGAACGTAAAATAGACAAGTGGTTTGAAAAACATGATTTGGCTATTGCGGACTTCTCTGATCAACCAGAAACTTTTATCAACATAAACTCAGAAGAAGAATTGGTAGCAATAGAACTTAAATTAAAACAATAATGAATAAAGTAAAAACACCTCTTGTCGGCTTTTTGGCATATAGTGGTACAGGTAAAACAACACTGCTGACCAAGTTAATTTCCATCCTCTCCGGGAAAGGTCTTCGTGTCGGCATCATTAAACATGCACATCATACTTTCGATATCGACCAACCAGGTAAAGACAGTTACATATTACGTAAGGCGGGGGCATGTGAAATGTTAATCGGATCAGCAAGTCGTTGGGCACTCATGGTTGATGCTGAAAAAGATCAGGAATTTAGTCTGCATGACCATATTCGGCGAATGGATCAGGACAATCTTGACCTGATATTGGTTGAAGGTTATAAACTTGAAGCGATTCCAAAAATAGAACTGATCAGACCTTCCTTAGGCAATGATTTGTTTGTCCCTAATGACAAAAATGTCATTGCTGTCGCAACGGA
>CAZDFI010000132.1:0-3770 GCA_964504725.1 uncultured Enterobacteriaceae bacterium | reverse complement strand
CAACGGACGACACCTTACCTGTCGCAACAATTTTACCCATACTTGACATTAATAACCCGGATGAAATAGTCGCTTTTATATGCGAACAAATTCTTGAGAATAATTCCTTGAGAAATCAGTATTAATATATACCCAAACTACCTGGAAATGCAGGCTTCAGAGTTCAGGTAGGAAGTCAGAGCAAGACGCAACTCGCAGTGAATGACTGGTCCTTCATAAAAGTTGCAACACAGCAATGGCTTTCTACCTAAGCTCCCGCAGGGCAAGACGAGAGGCAACCATCTTCCTCGTTCTAAAACCTTGGACTAGAATGACTAGTCTTTCGATTTTTTGCCTTGAATATGGTTGCTTATCGCCTTGCTGAAGCCTACATTTCCAGGTAGTTTGGGTATAATCATGACAAATTCAGAATTAAACAATAAGGTGAACAAACAGAACAGTTGCATGGACGATTTTGATCCAGACTCCTTGATGGTTAGTGATGCATTAAAAAATATCTATGCTGCAATCTCGCCTATCTCAGAATCTGAAGTTGTGCCAATTAGAGAATCCCTGAATCGTGTCCTTGCTGCTGATATTGTTTCGTCTTTGAATGTGCCTACTGCAACCAATTCAGCAATGGATGGTTATGCCCTGCATGGAAAAGATATTCCGAAAGAAGGTACTTCAAAAGTTAAAGTCATTGGCACTGCATTCGCAGGCAAACCTTATCAGAAAGAAGTGCAACAAGGTGAATGTATCCGGATCATGACAGGGGCAGTCATGCCAAGGTCTACTGACACGGTCATTATTCAGGAACATGTTGAAAGAACAGACGATGAAATTCTTATTGATTCTGAGACCAAACCTGGTTCCAACGTAAGACAGGCAGGTGAAGATATCGCCAATGGTGATGTCGTATTAGAAAAAGGTGCGCGAATAAGATCAGCCGACATTGGAGTGATTGCATCACTTGGTATTGGCGAAATAGAAGTAACTCGAAAATTACGTATTGCATTTTTTTCCACTGGTGATGAATTATGTGCAATCGGCGAAGAATTAAAAAATGGCAACATTTACGACAGTAACAGATACACCCTATTTGGCATGTTGTCAGAATTAAATGTCACCATCATGGATATGGGGGTCATTCGAGATAATCGTGAAGATCTACAGCAAGCATTTGAGAGTGCCGCAACTAAAGCTGATGTGATTATCACCACAGGAGGAGTCTCTGTTGGTGAAGCTGATTATGTAAAAGAAATTCTGCAGGAAACTGGCACAGTAAATTTCTGGAAGGTCGCCATGAAACCCGGGAGACCATTAGCCTTTGGCCAAATAAAAGATGCCCACTTTTTCGGTTTACCTGGTAATCCTGTCTCCGTGATGGTGACGTTCTCTCAATTCGTGAAACCGGCCCTCAGACATCTAATGGCAGAAACGGAGACAGAAACATTTACCATGCGAGTGCCTTGCATTTCCAAATTAAAGAAAAGACCCGGTCGTGTTGAATATCAACGCGGGATTCTTGAACGTGATGAAAACAATCAATGGGTTGTGAAAAAAACAGGTGCGCAAGGCTCAGGAATTTTACGTTCCATGTCACAGGCCAATTGTTTCATTATCTTGCCCATGGATGGTGAGACTGTTAAACCCGGAACTATTGTTGAAGTTCAACCTTTTTGAAACAAGGTTTGTTATCGGCAAAAAATGCAGACGCTTACCTCAGCTGACTATCTTTGCTTCCACGTCGATTGAAGCCAGTGAAAGTTGACTGCTTTTTGTCGTTCTCAGCCTGACAGTTGACACATAAGCGAACACCAGGAATTGCTTTGCGGCGAGCGTTTGGAATATTGATCTCGCATTCCTCACAATGAGTTAAACCCTTGCCATCAGGCAAGCGACTCCGTGCCAACTTTACGGCATCTTCCACACTGGCATCTATTTGTTCCTGAACAGCCCCATCACGGGCCCAACCACTGGCCATGAATTGCTCCTGAAATAATTGCTAAGGGTCGAGAGTAGTATAGGTTCATTATCACACATAAAAAAACCGACCTACAAGCAAGTGTAGGCCGGTTTTGTTCAACACTTTAATTATGCAACAACATTAATTTGTTGCTTCTATTTGCACCAGATTGTCTGAAAATGTAGGCGCATGCCCCATATTGGCAAACTCGGCAGAACTGATGCAATTAACCGTGCCTTTATTTAATTGCCGCCAATAGCCTAGCGTTGCAACAACCAAACCAGGATTAACTTCATCGGTTATCTTCGCATCACCTTCAAAACCGCCACGATCATTAAAGACGCGCACCTTACTACCTTCCTGAATACCCCGTGATTCGGCGTCTATTGCGTTGATTAACACAAATTGTTCCCCCTGGCCTTTGATCTTGTGATCCATATTGGCATAACAGGAATTCAGGAAGCCGTGACTCTTGGGTGAAACAATATTTAATGGGTATTTCTTTGCCAGATCCGGGTTGGTTTCCGGGCTCTCTCTCGGTGGGACATAATCTGGCAGGCTATCCAGTGGTTCACCCGGTTGAAAACCCTCATACATCTGGCGGAAAGGTCCAGCAACGAAGTTAGTCGCCCCTTCAAGCTTAAATTCACATTTACCTGATGGTGTCGGGAAGTTTCCTTCCTTATGGGGTACGCGATCATCTGCGCCACCTACCGTCAGTCGAGCAAAACCATGCTGACGCATATATTCCAGATCAATGCCGTCACAAGCAGGCGCATCCCAGTCTATAAAATTTTCTAGACATTCTGAATCAGACCATTTTAGGCGGTCTTCTTCATAGCCCATAAGTGCAGCAAGACGCCGGAAGATCTCATTATTCGGGATGCATTCTCCCGGTGATTCAACACATTTCTCATTATAGGTAAGATAGAGATGTCCCCATGACAGGATCATGTCTTCCATCTCGGCGCCCATCGATGCTGGCAAAATAATATCGGCATAAACAGCGGTATCAGTGATGAAATGTTCGGCCGACACCATGAAAAGATCTTCACGCGTCAGGCCTTCGACAATCTTGTCTGCCTCGGGTGATTGTGTTACTGGATTCGCATTCCAACACATTATCGATTTGATCGGGATATTCAAATCCAATTCGCCAGTGAGTGCGCGTCCTATCTGCAAGACATTAATGACACGAGTGCCTTCAGGAATTAGATCGGGTCGACAAATCACATCAAATTTGTAGGGGTGTTCCCACACAGGAAATTGGGTAATGCCTCCGCCGACATGTCGCCAGGCACCGGTTAATCCCGGGATACAGGTCACTGCACGGATGGTTTGACCCCCACCAAAATGGCGTTCCAGGGCCACACCCATACGAATTGCAGCAGGTTGTTCGGTGGCTAAATCTTTTGCCAGTTGGCGTATATCTTCGGCAGCAACACCGGTAATCCCTTCAGCCCATTCCGGGGTACGCTCTTTAGCACGTTCCGCCAGTTCATCATAGCCAACGGTGTAATTGTCGACATAATCCTTATCCACCAAACCTTGTTCAATAATGCTATTGATGATGGCCATCGCCAATGCGCCATCGGTTCCCGGTTTTGGTGCGATATGCCAGTCGGCCTGTTTGGCGGTGCGTGATTTATAGGGGTCGATAACGACGACTTTGGCACCTTTCTTTTTAGCATCCAGGACAATAGCCCAGTGATGTAGATTCGTGCTCACACTGTTGCACGCCCAGAGAACAATATATTTCGAATGAACATAACTTTCCACATCAAGACCCGCGGTTGGACCCACCGTGGATAACCAGGCCGTA
>CAZDFI010000131.1:4299-5604 GCA_964504725.1 uncultured Enterobacteriaceae bacterium | reverse complement strand
CAGTCCGGTAGATTATGAGAGACAGACAATCGGACTTAACTAGTGGTCCACTTTTCCGGGGCAAAACCAATGTGCAAAAAGCGGACGTTGAACTTCCGAAAAACAAATAAGAATTTTCTTTCTAATGAAAGATAATAGGACATGTTTGCTTTAGTTTATATCTGGCAGGGGGTATATGTTAAGGGCAGGAGTTTGAGGCTCTTTTCAATGACCGGTTCATCTTCTATCAAGGTCATCATTCGCATCTCTGCACCATAACGAGGGCAAAGCATGGGATCAAACTCAATTTACTAACAAATCGCTATTAAAATGGTCTATCATTTGAGTGGAATAATAATTTTTAATATTTTTATATCAAATATGTACTAATTCATCTTACGCTTACTGTTAGCAGCTTTACGTTATCTGTGTACAGGAGCTTGAGTGAAACAGGATATTTTTTTTCAAAGAAATTCTCTTATGGAGATTTTACTATGAACTACTTCGTCACCGGAGCTTCAGGTTTTGTCGGGCGCCGACTGGTTGCCAAACTGCTGCAACATAATGGAACCGTATACGTATTCATGCGGGAACGGTCACTGGACAAATTAGAACAGTTGTACGCTATTTGGGACGTGCAATCTGATCGCGTTGTGCCCATAGTCGGCGATCTGGCGGAAGCCGGTCTCGGCGTCTGTCAAAAAGATCTAATCAACCTGAAAGGGAAAATCGATCATTTCTTCCACCTGTCTATCGGTTATGACCTGAACGCGGATGCGAAAAACCAGCGTATCACCAATGTAGAGGGTACACACCACACTCTGGAGTTTGCCGAAGCGATAAAAACCGGTTGTTTCCACCACCTAAGTTCCATCGCCGCTGCTGGAATGTATGACGGGGTCTTTCGGGAGGACATGTTTGATGAGGCCAGCGGTCTCAATCATCCCTACTTTAGTACCATGCACGAATCTGAAGCACTGGTACGCCAACAGTACAACCGGCCATGGCGTATCTACCGGCCAGGGGTTATCGTGGGCGATTCGCAGAACGGTGAAATGGACAAAATTGACGGACCCTATTATCTGTTTAAGTTGATCCAGAAGATACGCAGGGTCTTGCCACCCTGGATGCCCACTATCGGCCTGGAAGGTGGGCACTGGAACTTGGTACCGGTGGACTTCGTAGTAAACGCCATGGATCATATTGCCCATTTAAATGGCAAAGACAGCCAGTGTTTCCATCTCACCGACCCCGAACCCCACTACCTAGGTGATGTCCTCAATATCTTCGCCCGGGCTGGTCACGCGCCGACCATGACCATCCGTT
>CAZDFI010000131.1:2611-4289 GCA_964504725.1 uncultured Enterobacteriaceae bacterium | reverse complement strand
ACACTGACATCAAGGTGCCGCCCCTGGAGGACTATGCCTGGAAGTTGTGGGATTACTGGGAACGCCACATGGATCCTGACCTATTCGTCGACCACAGCCTGAAAGGCAAAGTCAGCGACCAAATAGCCATGGTAACCGGAGGTTCCTCCGGTATCGGCAAGGCCACTGCTTTGAAACTGGCAAGTGCAGGCGCAACCGTTCTGTTGGTGGCCCGCGACGAGGGTAAATTAAGTGAGGTACTAGATGAGATCAAGTCTGCCGACGGCTGCGCCTATAGCTACAGTTGCGACCTGTCGGATATGGCTGCCTGCGACAAACTGGTTAAACAGGTGTTGAAAAAACACGGTGGTGTTGATTTCCTTGTGAACAACGCCGGTCGCTCAATCCGGCGTTCCATCGTCCTGTCATTTGACCGATTCCACGATTTCGAGCGTACCATGCAGTTGAACTACTTCGGTGGCCTGCGCATGACCATAGGCTTTTTGCCCAGCATGTTGAAAAAGCAGCATGGGCATATTATTAATATCTCCACCATCGGCGTGTTGAGCAATTCACCACGATTTTCAGCTTACATCGCCTCCAAGGCGGCACAGGATGCTTTCACCCGCTGTGCAGGTGCCGAGTTCGCCGATGAGGGAATCCATTTCACCACCATCAACATGCCACTGGTGAGTACGCCGATGATCGCACCCACAAAATTGTACCAGAACGTGCCTATGATCAGTCCTGAAGATGCTGCTGACATGGTAGCCGAAGCCATTATCTACCAGCCAAAAAGAATCGTCACACGCTTGGGGAATATCATGTGGATAGCCTATGCGATTATGCCAAAAGTGATTGAAATCGTCATGAACACTGCCTTCCGGTTGTTCCCCGAGTCCACTGCCGCGAGTGGGAAGCAGGAGGAAGAAGTGGAAGCTTCACCAGAAATGGTGGCATTCGCACAATTAACACGAGGTATTCACTGGTAAATCTCACAGATAGACAGAAGAGCCTTTGAACATGATTAAGAAAAAGTGCCAAGAGATATGAAATTGCTATCGATAGCGATAAGATTAGGCATGTTTTTGCAGGCAATTGTAATAAAATAATTATTCCCTGTAGCCACTATCTTCAGACTTCATAAAAAGGGGACCATATGTATTCAATAACCGGGAAGACCATGCTTGTCACGGGCGGCAACAGGGGCATGGGCAAACTGTTCTGCGAACATGGCGTTGCGGAAGGCGCAAAGATTATCATCTGGGCTACCAACGAGCAGACAATGAAGGAGACCGCCGAGGAACTGACCCGTCACGGCGGCGAGGTATATACTTACAAGGTAGATGTATCCGACCGCAAGGCCATCGAGAATGCTGTGGAGAATGTCCTCAAAGAGCACGGCACGGTCGATATTCTGATTAACAACTCAGGTATCGTCGTTAGCGCCTTTTTCTGGGAACATACCAATGATCAGATCGAGAAAACCATGCGCATCAACAGCGAAGCAATGATGTATATCTGCCGGGCGTTCCTGCCGGGTATGATGGAAAAGCGTGAGGGCCGTATCGTGAACATGGCGTCCGCCGCAGGGCTGATCTCCAACCCGAAGATGTCCGTGTACTGCGCGAGCAAGTGGGCAGTGAACGGTTGGTCCGACTCCCTGCGCCTGGAACTGGAACAAGAGGGTTATTCCAAT
>CAZDFI010000131.1:0-2601 GCA_964504725.1 uncultured Enterobacteriaceae bacterium | reverse complement strand
CAATATTTGTGTGACTACGGTCACCCCCGGCTACGTCAACACCGGTATGTTTGAGGGAGCCAAGGCGCCGCTAATGACGCCCATCCTAGAGCCCGAACCTTTTGTGCAGAAGACCTGGGAATCCATGAAGAAGGGCAAGATGGTGGTCCGCTCACCCTGGACCATCTACCTGGTCGCCATCATGAAAGGTATCCTACCCATCCGCCTGTTCGACTTCATCTTCGGCAACATTTTCGGTGTCTATAAAAGCATGGACGAATTCAAGGGCCATTAGCGTGTGTTGCCCCGCAGGCAAACCTGTTGAAATCGTTGGGTCGTGGAACAACATACCGGCAAAAATGGACGTAGGGGAGACACTAGTTGATTGCTCGCTTCCATATTTTTTGTCACCCTGATGCCGGTAATCGCTGAAAGCAAATTCCTAGAAATAATAGAGGATGCCGGATTGTTACCACGTCTAATTACTGTTGACTCATATTTACCAAGATAAAAATGAAAGTCATTTTGGATAGTGATAGTTTTAAACTACCGACAGGGGTTTAATATGCACGGGTTAATGATGGATTCCCAACTGACGATTACATCGATCATGCAGCACGCGGATCGGAATTATCCCAATTCGGAAATTGTTTCTGTAACGACTGACAATCCGCGACATAGCTATACATATGCGGAGGCTTTTAAGCGAACTAGAAAACTCGCTAGTGCACTCACACATAATGGAATAAAGCAGGGAGATCGGGTTGGTACTTTGGCCTGGAATGATTATCGTCATTTTGAGCTATATTATGCGGTGTCTTGTATTGGTGCGATTACACACATGATCAATCCCCGCTTGTCTCATGATCAGATTACTTTCATCATTAATCATGCTGAGGACAGATTGATTTTTGTTGATCCTCTGATCATACCTGTCTTGGAAAAAATAAAAGACAATATTAAGCATGTTGAATCAATTGTTATTTTGTCAGACATAGAGCACATGCCTGAGACCTCGCTAACAAATGTCCAGTGCTATGAGTCATTCATAAGGGATGGAGATGAAGATTTTGAATGGCCATTATTGGACGAGAATGCAGCCAGCGGTTTGTGTTATACATCCGGCACAACAGGCAACCCTAAAGGGGTCTTGTATAGTCATCGCGCTATAGTGTTACATTCATTGGTTAAAATTGCACCGGATATTTTTAACTTTTCCATTCGAGAAGTAATAATGCCGATTGTTCCTATGTTTCATGTCAATGCCTGGGGCATTCCATTTTCTGCGCCCTTGGTTGGAGCGAAGTTGATTTTTCCTGGTTCGAAAATGGGGGATGGAGAGACATTGCAGAAATTAATCGAAGGCGAAGGCGTAACTTTTTCTGCAGGTGTGCCAACTGTTTGGTTAACGTTATTAAAATATCTTGAAAAATCAGCTAAAACAGTGAAAAGCTTGCGTAGCGTTATTAGCGGTGGTGCAGCCTGCCCTTTATCTATCATTGTTGATTTTAGAGAGAAGCATAATGTTGATGTACACAATGCCTGGGGGATGACGGAAATGACTCCTTTAGGCACAGTTAATACTCTCAAACCAGAAATGGAAAACTTATCTGCAGATGAATTGGACCAATTAAAACTTAAACAAGGCAGATTTGTATATGGAGTTGAAATGAAGGTCGTGGATGAAAATAACAATGAACTCCCCTGGGATGGCAAATCAATGGGTCTGTTAAAAGTAAGAGGACCATGGATAAGCTGTAATTATTACAAGATGGAAGGTGAGGATGATGCATATGATAAAGATGGATGGTTTAGTACAGGAGATGTTGTGACGATAGATGAAGACGGTTATATGCAGATCACCGATCGTTCGAAAGACGTTATTAAATCCGGCGGTGAATGGATAAGTTCAATTGAATTAGAGAATATAGCCCAGGGTAATCCCAAGGTTGCAGAAGCGGCAGTCATTAGTGTCAATCATCCAAAGTGGTCAGAGAGGCCATTATTAATTGTTGTTAAGAAGAATGATGAAGATGTAACTAAGGAAGAACTTCTGGATTGGATGAAACAAAAGATTCCTAAAAAGATTCCTAAATGGTGGTTACCGGACGATGTTCAATTCATTGATCAAATCCCACACACTGCCACAGGTAAAATTCAGAAAATGGAGTTACGAAAACTATTTAAAGATTATGAACTTCCTTCATCCTGAATATATGCACTTAATTTAAATTTCAATTAGTGTTTGGGTTGATTTTGTAACCAAATGATATCGGATAATAGCTAGTAATCTTCATTAAGTAGAAATTACCATTGTTTGGATAGAGAGTAACAAGCATAGAACTACCATAAAAGATATCATCAGAACGCATTGTGACATCAGCAGCGTCATTATTACCAGTTTGAAATAACCCCTTTTCTGCGTAATAACCATCTTTCTTCCCTTTAAACTACAGACGGGGATTATTTACACTGATTTCATGGGAGATTAGTTATTAAAGCGAACGGCAGCTTTGGGTTGCAATTTGCCTATCATTACTTCTTCCTGAACGTCCGCTATCAGTGGTGACCTCAACTGGTCGATGCAACACTTTAATCTTATAGCAAAAAGATGGAGTGTTG
>CAZDFI010000130.1:0-5688 GCA_964504725.1 uncultured Enterobacteriaceae bacterium | reverse complement strand
CTTCAAGTCGAAAATTACCTATTATTACTTCTTCTCAATCGTCCGCTTTCAGTATCAAGCAGCAGCAAATAGATATTTAATAAACCTGCCGCTTATGGCCGAAAGTCGCATAATTTGACTTTCATTTGTACCTTCTGCTTTCAATATTTAAGCACCTATCAGTGGTATTAGATAACTGGTTCATACTAGAATAATTGGGACATTGATTGCACAATCACGACTGGGCTACTAAAGGTTATTATCTGGATTTTTTCTTGAGACGTATTCTGATCTGCGAAGCCAATATTTTATCTACCGCCTTTATCATAGCCTCTGGTTTAATATCTAGACACTTTGCTAGTACAATAATTGTAGTCAAAGAAGGTTGTTTTAAGCCCCGTTCCAACTGAGAAATATATGTTGAGTGATATTCTGCCTCTCCACCCAATTTCTCCTGAGTCAAGCCCTTATCTTCTCGATATCTCTTTAAAACTCTGCCAAACGCGATTTTGACACGCTCTTGAGTTCTTTTTTTCTGATATTCCGTGAATGCCACACTATTTGACCTTGATTTTCCAGTGGCAGAGTGATTGGATTAGGACTATCAGTCTAGAGACTATAGTCTTAGTTTAATAAAGGGAGGATTAAAATGGCGCTTATAAAATGTAAAGAATGTGGGGAGAAAATTAGTAAAAAAGTGGAAGCTTGTCCGCATTGTGGAAATCCCTCAAAAAAGCAAAGTGGCTCAACAGAATGTGGAAGCTTAACCACTATTATTGTAATAGCATTGACTATATGGTTTGTTTTTAGTTTATATGACGATAGTCAATATGGTGTGCCGCAAACAACAACTGTCAATAGGCCAGTTACAACCACGCCAGCTGTAGTATCTGATCAAAGTAAATGGCGGAAAGGTGGTAATTTACATAATGGAACTGCACGAGAATGGCATGAAGCAACAGAAAATAATAAGTTAGCTACATCAGCAGATTTTATTATTAGAGCAAATGCGGCAACAACTGAACCCTTGATAAAGTCACGCGCAACAGAATTAAAAATATGTATTTCAGAGGCTACGAGCGACCCTAAGCTTTATAGCATGAAGATTGCTGAAGCAGGGGCGGGGTGCATTATTTTAATGGGCTATGATTAAAAATAAAAACTATTATTTAGTTAAATTTATGTAAGCTTGCACTTATAGTGCACTTACAATTATTAATTGAGACAAAGATACCATTGAAAAGCACCTTGTAACTTATTGATATTAATCATTAGATTTAAATGATTGCGAACTAAGGGTAGCAGCAATACAATTGCAAAGCTCCCTTTATCATAAATTTAATCAAGAATATTGAGTTCGTATATGCTCATCCAGTAAGCCAGACATATATCTTCATAGCAAATACATCTAGGTTACAGAACTATGAACGTCCGCTTTGGGTCGTTACCAGTATAGTCATAGTTCGGCCAAGAGCGGCAGATTCATAATAATGTAATTTAGCTGCTGCTCCATACTGAAGCCAGAAGGTTCAGTTGCAACTATAAACATGCAGAGATCGGCCAGAAGCAGCAGATTCATATAATGTAATTAAGCTGCTGCTCCATACTGAAAGCGGACGTTCAGATATGATTTAATATTCACTTCCCCCACACAACCGGCATAACTATTTATTCTCTTACTACAGTGAGGTTATCCCTGTAGAAATGCGAGTGACGCGGTTTTCGATACCGACTACGTGGATTAAGTGGAACTATTATTTTAATTGCGGCACTTTCGCCCCCGTGTCCGTCCTCATAAATCACTACATCTTCTTTATTCTTTATGCGTCCTCTGAACTCCATCGTTCCATCAGGATAGATATAGAGGATTTCCTTCTCTTTTTCACCTGCCTCCTCCGCAATCACCCTCGTAGCAGGAAACAGAACCCCTATTAGTAAAGTCATCAAGCATACGCTAGTGAAATTTGTATTTTCCACGAGTCTCACCACACCTTTCTATTGCAATGCTCAAAAGTTTCTAGTTCCTGGTTTACAGCAGTGAGGCTCATCGTGTGTTTCTTTACTTATATTTCCTGGTGGTTACGGTGTTGCTGATGTTCTACTTCGATTAGAAAAGAATAAAGGCAAGCTTATAGCCCCTCCCTGGCATCTCAGGGAAATTATTGTAAATTATTAGATGTAAAGTGTAGACAATAAAGATAGAAAATAACAAAAAAATCTCACAAATGATGGTTCCAGAATAGAAATTGCCTGCAATATTAAGCTTCTAATATCTGGTTGTAAACCTCCCCTTTTTAGTGGGAATAAAAAAACTACGGCTGTTTAAGCGATTTAAATTCTATTAGATATGAGGGGACTCGTGAAAGTCTTGAAATATCCATATAGATCCTCTGGTTTGCTTACACACGATAAAAGGATGGCAATCTCGAAGTAATTGTCTCTTGGCAGAAATTTAGCATCTTCAAATTGTCGAGTTTTTCAACAGAATAGGCTGAAAGCGGACACTCAGATGTAGATGAATGATAGGCAGCTATCGGCCAAAAGCGGACATTCCATTTACTACTTAATGAATTAACCTGCATTTCCTTCAGTTGGGTTGATTCCTCTTTAAGTTATCTATAATAATGCACTCTTCAACAATTCATTTTCATGTAGTTGTTGATTCATTGTATCCATGGCATATTTGTATCCGACCTCTTCAATTTCATGTGACGCCCCGAAGTCTAAAAGCTGAAAGTTGTCTATCGGCGGGCTCATATAGATATCAGCCATCGCTTTTGAAGTATTGATAGCCTGTATACTAGACAACATGCCAGAACGCATAAGTATATTTAAAATGCTAGGAAATTTCATCTTCTTTGAAAACGGGTTTAAAGCATTCAGCATATAGTACCAGCCTGAATATGTACCTTCACTCGATCCGGCCACATTCAAGTCAACCCTGGGGCTGACATTATTGGCAATAATGATCCCGTCACATAACTCACGCATTACATCGACCGGAAGGTTGTCGAGCACACCACCATCAACATGAAGTTCTCCGTTAAACACGACGGGCGGAATTTGACCCGGTATAGACATGCTCATCCGCACGCTTTTCCAAACGGGTCCTTGTTTGTGGACCTCCGTCTGCGCGCGTGTCATATTAGCCGAAACTGCATAGTATTTGACCCATAAATCTTCAATCTGAACATCGCCATACATTTTTTGTAAGCCTTTATTCAGTTTTCCACCGGTCATGAGTGAAACCATTGGCAGCGTGATGTCTTTTATGGGATTGCTTTCGCGTGCAATATTGTTGATTTGAGCTAGCATCTCATCAGTGTTAAATCCCAGTGCATAGGCACTTGCCACGATGGAGCCAATACTCGTGCCGCCGATGGCATCAATGGGAATATCTAATTCTAGCATGGCGCGAATTAAACCGATGTGCGCACAACCCCTCGCCCCGCCACCACCAAGAACGAGACCGATTGCATTCCCTGTTAGTAAACGACTGAGTCGTTTGTAATCGTCTGTACTATCAAAAACGACATGATGGTGATCACCCAAACTACGAATATCGAGCCATTTCCCAGTTCCAGAGGGTAGCTTGTTCCTGTTCGAGTGTAGAAGCACAAGCTCTTGCCGTGCCATAGCTTGATTATTCTGTTGGGAAGCGATCTCCTTTTCAATCGAATTTAAGTCAGGGGCACCCCCGGCTGATCCAACATAAAGGATCAGGTCTGCCTGGCGTATACATCGTCTTGACCAGGAAGAGGGTTCAGATGTTGACTCGTAAATGACGTATTGATGC
The DNA here is from genome assembly GCA_964504725.1 of uncultured Enterobacteriaceae bacterium. GTDB lineage: Bacteria > Pseudomonadota > Gammaproteobacteria > Eutrophobiales > Eutrophobiaceae > SMWN01. The sequence goes on along the minus strand of CAZDFI010000130.1, from coordinate 1,913 downwards.
CGGGATTCCAGATCATTAAGCCATCGTAATAGGTTGTCTTTGTCTGGTTTCTGTGCACTTCCTTGACCTAACTCATGCTCCATACTCTTAACATCCAAATGAAGAGTCGATCCAAACTCAGAAAGTGAAGTAGCAAGACGTTTTGAAAAGTCTGATATAGGCACACCGTGGCCAGCGGGTATAATAGCGACGGTTGAGATTACCGAATCTTTGTCGATGCCGTAGAATTTTCTTTGATAACGGTCGGCGATGACTTTAGAAATCAACAACAACACTTTGGGATGCCGTTCTACATATCTGTAAAGAGTATCTTTAGAAATTTGAAGCAAAACGGTGTCTCTTATGGCTCTTACAGAGGCTGGCCGTGGCTCCCCCGTTAAAACGGACATTTCACCCACAAGTTCTCCTTTTCCAATTTCTCCAACTAAATGCTCAATTCCATTTTCTTCCGTAACGAAGGCGCGAAGTCGTCCGCTGGTCACTAAATAAAATGATTCTGCCGAGTCGCCTTGCCGTATGAGGGTCTCTCCCCCCATCAATTGAAAAGGATTCGCTTCAGCTGCGATATCTCTAAGCGCAGATTCATCAAGCTTTCCAAACAAAGAAGTACTGCTGAGTAAACCAACTATCTCTTCATTTATCTCCATTTGCGCAGAGATGTCACTCCATGAGCCCACGATCTCAACTGGAGCGCCAGTATTATCTTGTATGGTTCTTAACTCATCATGCACCCAGAGGTAGTTACCATCTTTATGGCGGAATCGATACTGATTGATTAGATGACCTTTCTCAAACAGCTGCGATAAATCGTCCTCAATGCGCGTGGCATCATCCGGATGGATACGGTTCAACACAAAATTCCGATCCTCAAGATACTCGCTCTGCTCATAGCCAAATACCTCCCGCAAGTTCTCGCTGATGAAGGTGGGATCGTTATCACCCGTCGCCTTAAAGCTGTAAAGCACCGCAGGTGATGAGGCAAGGATATGGTTGATGCGCGCATGGGACGCGGCGATTGCCTCCTCAGCTGCCTTGCGCGCGGTGATGTCACTCCATGATCCCACGATCTCAACTGGCTTGTTGGCGTCATCGTAAACAACTCTCAATTCATCATGCACCCAGCGGTAACTACCGTCTTTATGACGGAACCGGTACTCATTGATATGATGACCTTCCTTAAGCAGGTGTCCCATCCACCCTGACGCGACATCCGGGGCATCATCAGGATGAAGTCTTTCTGCCCAAAAATTACGATCATCGAGATATTCATCGGGTTCATATCCCAAAAGGTCTTTTATATTTTCACTTACAAAAGTAGCGTTGTTATTCCCTGTTGCATCAAAGCTGTAGAGCACGGCAGGGGACGAGGCAAGAATATGGTTGATACGCGCGTGGGCTGTCAATGTACCCGCAGTGTTCTGAACCGAACGTTTTTTCATTGCAGTAACAATTTCCTCTTACATCCAACATCTCACAAATACAAATATACCTGATCGCTAGGAAATGCTTCGTTAATACACTCGCTCATTCACTTCCTTATTGTAGATGGATTCATGAAACAGTATTTAAAGAATCACCTCGATGGTGCCTCTCCTCTAGTGGAGTTTCCATTCAAAATATATCTGCACTTAGCATTGTAAATGAATTATAAGGTGAAAATTATAAAGAAGTCTTTGTAACGCATCTGAATTGAGTAATCATTTAACTTTAACCGGGACTGTCTCATAGAATATACAGGTAATCTATAGAATACACAGATAATCATTTAGATAATGCATGTCCGCTTTGGGTCGGAAGGAGACTGTTCAAAGGGTTTAACTGAATGTCCGCTTACGCTGGAAAGCAGACTGTCTCCTCCATACTGAATATAGATACTCCGTTCCACTTTCCTTGATAATTCACATAGCTGGCAG
>CAZDFI010000129.1:0-5834 GCA_964504725.1 uncultured Enterobacteriaceae bacterium | reverse complement strand
GTCCACATCAGGCAAAACAAAATAAAGTCGTCTATTCATGTCGCATCTCCATAGTGCCAGCGGGGGAATTACAAAATGTAAATCCCGCTTACTTACGTAAAAAGTATAGGCTGTTATTCGTGATCTTATAGGTAAATTAAACGAAGATTGAGGAGGCAATATCAACAAAAATTGCTATGTCTTTGAATATAGGTAAAAAAATATAATTATTAATGAAACATCTATTAAATCCATCTCCTGTTCATAACCAATTTAATTGATCCTGCTTGGTTTACTAGAGCCCATGATAAACAGTCAATATCATCAATGATCAATAATAATTGAAGCGGCTGCAGGTCAATCAAGCGATTATTACCCCGGGCATTCCGTCATCATGGTATGACTGGCCAGGATTTCCAGGTCAAACTTTTCCATGTGGGGCAGGTTACCTAAAAGTGGCGCACTGATTCGTGCCTGAAGCGTCATCATGGTTTCCTCAAGAAATGCATAATCCGGATCAAGCTGGCTGGTCATCCAAGCACATAAATTAACTTCGTCCGCCTGAATAGCTCTAACCGTAGACAGGGCATGATTTATACAGCCCAGATGCAGACCAATAATGAGTATCACCTGCAAATCAAGGCGTTTAACCATGTCTGCCAGCATAACCTCGCTCCCCAGGGGCACACACCAACCCCCAATCCCCTCTACAAGCACGCAGTCGGTATCTTCTTTCAGCAAGTAAAAATCATCGGCTATTTTTTCAATATCAATCTTTACGCCAGCCAACCCTGCGGCAATATGGGGAGCAACTGCTGGCTCAAAAGCATAAGGATTAACGGTTTTATAATTTAACAGTTGGCTGGACTGTTGAAGAATTTTTACTGCATCATCATTGCGCAGACCTTCGCTGGTTTCCTCGCAACCACAGGCAACCGGCTTCATCCCAACAACGGCCTTGCCCTTGTTTTGCATTGCTTTCATCAGCGCCAATGTCGCCCATGTCTTGCCTACACCTGTGTCCGTCCCGGTAATAAAGTAATCTGACATCCTCTACTCTCTGATCTTTAGCGAGGAGATTGGGAAATAAACTTCATTGGGCAAACTATCAGACGGGGTTTCTTGCAGTGGCGTCCATGCATGACCGTAAACGACTTCGTAGGTTACGGGCAATCGTCCTTCGGAGCGATATTTTTCATAAGCAGACTCCAGACTTTTGATTTTGTTTTTACCGGTCAATCCCCTTGTTCGTTCCTCGTCGGCATTGCTGGCACCCAGGGTTTTTAAATCTTTCATCAAAGAAAAACAATCTTCATACGTCAAAGTAATATGTTCTACATCCATTACCGGTTCAACAAAGCCCGTCCGAGTCAGGGCGTCACCGATGTCATGCATGTCAATAAACGTATTCACATGAACATCATCATCCACCTCTGCCCAGCTAGAACGTAATTCTCTCAGGGTGTCCGGGCCCAGGGTTGCGAACAGAAACAGGCCTTGTTTTTTTAATGTATTTTTAACCTGCATGAAAACCGCATCAAGATCATTACACCATTGCAGCATCAGGCTTGAAAAAATCAATTCCGCAGATTTTTTTTCAAACGGTAAATATTCAGCATCACCACATACATACTGTTGTTTTGAAAAAAATCGTGAGTCGCGTGATCTCGACTGACTCAACATTTCCAGAGACAAATCGAACTGCAGTACCTGTGCGCCTTTATACCTCTTCGCTAACTGCCTCGCGGCATCCCCCGGCCCTGATCCAGCATCAACAATCAACTTTGGCGATATGCTTACAAGCTCTAATCTTTCCAGCAAACGCTCAGCGACTGTTCTTTGCAACACGGCATGCTCTGCATAATCTTGCGCAGATTTGCTGAAGCTGGTGGCTACTTTAGTTTTATTAATAGCCATAGTTTAGAAAAATCTGGCAGTAAGCTTCATTAAGGCGTCTGCTGTTTCGCGGGGCCGCGATAAGAATGGAGCGTGGCCCGTTTCAGGAATTTCAAGTGTGTGAATATCCGGCCGTGATTCCTGAATTGCGCTCCCCGTTGAACGCTTGACCAGAACATCGTTTTCACCAAAGATAATACTGATAGGACTATACTGCTTTGCCAAGGCTTGTCGCAGATCTTCGTCACTTAATATCTTCAATCCGGACACGAGTGTTTCTTGCTCTGGTACATTACTTACAAGGTGTTCGTTTAGTTCGTTTATTGTTTGCCTTGGGTGTTCTTCACCCATGGCTACCAACCCTGCAAATGTCTGAAGTGTTTTTATTTTATCTTTATTGAGTTGACTGACCAGCTTATTAAAGTCGGCAGGCTCAACGCCATGTTGCCAATCTTGTTTTTTCAAAAAACAGGGGCTACTTGCAACCAATACCAGGGCCTTAATATCGCTTCTTATGTGCGTAAGTTTCATTGCGATCAAACCGCCTAAAGACCATGCAAATATTACTGCATTTCTAGGGACATCAGATTCGACATTGCTCACAATTTGATCGATGTCTGCATATGCTAATTTTTTCCTTGCACCATAACCAGGCAGATCGATATACGTTACTCTCCACTGATCTTCGACATATGGAATAAATTTTCTCCAGATTCGATTATCAAATCCCCAGCCATGTATTAATACCAGATCCTTGTTTTCTTTTTGTATCATAACAATTTGCCTAACGTCTCTAGCAAACTATCAATTTGTTCTTTCGTATGTGCGGCCATTAGTGTAATTCTTAAACGCGCACTGCCTTCGGGCACTGTGGGGGGTCTGATTGCAGAGATCAGAAAACCTTCGTCGAATAATTCATCACTGATGCGTACTGCGTTTTCTGAATCACCGATCATCAGTGGTTGAATAGCTGTTTCAGATGGCAAAAAATTCAAACCCAGGACTTCAACCCTGGAACAAAAGTACTTTATTAATGTGTTCAGGGTTTCCCTGCGCCATGATTCATTTTCGAGAATCTCAAGAGACGCGATCGTTGCGCCAGCAATCGCAGGCGCAAGCGCCGTTGTATAAATATATGTCCTGGCAAACTGTATCAATGTTTCAATAATTATTCTGTCTGCGGCAATAAATGCGCCTGCGGTGCCCAGTGCTTTTCCAAATGTTGCTACAAGGATGGGAACATCCTCTGCTGAAACTTCTTTTTCTTCCAGCAAACCACCGCCGTTCTTTCCAAGCACACCAAAACCATGTGCATCATCAACAGCTAGCACAGCAAAGTTCTGTTTACATACATGGATTAATTCTTTTATTGGTACTTTATCACCATCCATACTGAACACAGTGTCAGTAAGGACTAACTTCCCTTTAACAGATGATTTTTTAAGTGCTAGATCCAGTGCTCTATAATCGGTGTGTTGATATCGGTACAGTTTACCCCCTGATAATCGTGCTGCGTCGATGAGAGAAGCATGCGCCAACCGATCAAGAAACACGCCGTCGGTTCTTCCTGCAAACGTTGTCGCAACAGCCAGATTGGCCATATAACCACTTGGAAAAACTAGAGCAGCTTCTCTTCCGGTTTTATCTGCAAGTTTTTTTTCTAATTGGTGATGTAAATTACTTCTGCCACAAACCATTGATGAAGCACTGCTGCCAACACCAAATTGATCGGCGCTTGTCTTAAACGCGGAGATTACATCTGGATGATTGGCCAATCCAAGGTAATCATTACTGCAAAAATTTATTACAACTTGATCATCAATTTTAACCACTGGCCCTTGTCGTAAAGCAATCGTCTTTCTCTTACGAAAAAGATTTTGTGCTTTTCGAGCATCAAGATTTTGTTCCAGCTTTTCTCTAAAATTATCTTTTACAGAACTATTTCTCTTGGAACCATCTTTCCTGGAACTATCGATCTGGTGACTCATTAAAAATTGATTTCTGAAAAATTTGCTTTACTGAAGTGCGTTAATGCCCAGGCGATCAAATAACCGACGATCCTTTTCAAGCGCCGGATTTTCTGTCGTTAAAAGTTCGTCGCCATAAAAAATTGAATTTGCTCCGGCCAAGTAACAAAGCGCCTGATGCTCGTCATTCATTTCTGCTCGTCCGGCAGACAAACGAACATACGCAGCCGGCATCATAATCCTTGCCGTGGCGATCATGCGCACTATATCAAACGGATCCAAATCTTCTTCGTCAGCTAATGGCGTACCTTTAACTTTTACCAACAGATTAATTGGTACGCTCTCTGGGTGTTTTTCCAGATTGGCCAGGGTACATAACATCTCTGCACGATCCGATCCACCTTCACCCATACCGATGATGCCACCGGAGCAAACGTTAATGCCTGCGTCACGCACACTTGCCAATGTTCGCAATCGATCCTTGTAATCTCTGGTGCTAATGATTGTTTCGTAAAATGACTCCGAACAATCCAGATTATGGTTGTAATAATCCAGGCCCGCCTGTTTCAATCTTGATGTTTGATCATCATCTAACATGCCCATGGTGACACAGGTTTCCATTCCCAAAGATTTCACCTCTCTGACCATAGCCAATACCACTTTGAAATCTTTTTCCTTCGGGCTGCGCCACGCCGCGCCCATGCAAAACCTGGTCGCACCTTCCTGTTTTGCTTTTCCCGCGGCAATGATTACTTTGTCTATTGACAACATTGCCTCGGCGTTTACTTCCGTTTCATAACGAACACTTTGCGGGCAATAGGCGCAATCCTCGGGGCAACCGCCTTGCTTTATGTTTAACAGGGTGCTGAGCTGTATGGTATTGGCATCAAAATATTTCCGATGGATGGTTTGTGCCTGAAACAACAGATCATTTAGTGGCTGGTTCATTAGTGATAAAACATCTTGTGTTTGCCAATCGTGGCGTATTTCATTATTTTTCTTTAACACTTGAACACTCTTGGACATAAACGTAGCCTTGTTGATTTCTTGTTTTTGAAAATGGGTCTTTTTGGGGTTTAATTTTTATCACAATGATGTAGGGAATCATATGCGCAAAGGACCTGCTGTCAACCTCAACCACCATACTAAAGTTAACCGCAGGTTTCCTGTCTTCTTCTCGGGCAATCGCTGTTTTTTGTGTGCGAGCCCCTGCAAGAGCCATGAAGCGACTTGCCTGGGCTGTTTAAGCGATTTAGTGTTGAACGCTAATGCCTGCCTTGGCTGCGCCAAAGCAAACACCGCATCAAGAATCTGTGCTGATTGTCTCAATCGGCCATGGGTCTCTATCGACCATACCTGGGCATTGTTTCAATATCACTATCCTGCAACTCACCTGATTCAACACATGAAATTCAAGCATGGCATTGATATTGCGAGTGCTCTGGGCCGTGCTCTGGGCGAGTTACCTCTTTATATTGATACTCCAGCACCGGATTGCATCATTCCCATCCCTTTGCATACCAGCAGATTGGTCTCTAGAGGCTATAACCAGTCTGTTGAGCTTGCCCGATCTTTATCCAAACAACTCTGCATCCCGCTTGACACAGCTTCCTGTAAACGTGTTCGCGCCACTAAACCACAGAGTGATTTACCTGCCAAAAAACGTAAGAAAAATGTTCGTGGCGCCTTTTCTGTATCTGCAGAGATTTCTTATGGCCATGTTTTGCTCGTCGACGATGTCATCACCACTGGCAGCACCGTAAATGAGCTTGCACGGACACTTCGCCTTGCCGGGGTTAGCAGGATAGATGTCCTGGCCTGCGCCAGAGCGGGTTAATCTTTGAATAATTAGTTTACCAGCAAATCAGGTATCAAGGTTTTCAACAGAAAGAGCGTTCTTCTCAATAAATTCTCTTCTTGGCTCTACCTGATCACCCATTAATGTCGTAAAAATATCATCCGCAGCTACAACATCCTCAACCCTGACCTGTA
>CAZDFI010000128.1:0-5919 GCA_964504725.1 uncultured Enterobacteriaceae bacterium | reverse complement strand
TAATGGCACTTACTTAAACTTGCACCGTGTGTTTTCGTCATTCCCGCGCAGGCGGGAATCCAGGAATTACAAGTGTTGTCGCTCTATGGATTCCCGCCTGCGCGGGAATGACAGGCTTAAGTAAGTACCATTTGGGTCGAAGTGATTTAAATTTAATCACTCCGACCCCCCTATTATGCGCTACTTAACCAGGAGCCTGGTGTTGTTTCGGACAGCATACGGACACTGCAATTCCCAACAGAGCGAGATTTGTACATGCCCTTGAAAAGCCCTCTGGTGTTATTCCCATAATTGATCCGGTCACTAATACACTTATCACTGCCAACAAGAAAGCGATTGCCGAGAGGCCTATTAATACCATAGTTAGTTTCGCCATTGTTCTCCCCCTTTTTTTGCTAGTAAAGAAAGCATAGCTCAACGAGAAAAATTAACACCCCCGAAATGGGAAAACTTATAAATTAGGTGCAGTTGCCGAGCAGCCAATACCCTTTAAAACAATCACACCAGGCTCTTTAATTCATCAGGTTAAATATCCAACCACTTAAATGCACTGGCTTCATTTTCTGTAATTTTTATATCTACACCTGCAGATCTGGCAACCATCTCTCCAATCTTCACCGGTAAAGTTTGTTGTTCAGTTGCAATACAAGCAAAACGTATCTTCTCAGGTTTAGAAAAAATGAGATGCTCAGCCATTTTAAACCGTTCTAATGTAGAAACATCTCCCGTTATTCTTCTAAAATCAAATAGTACTTTTGTGTATTCCTTCGATTTACACAATTTTACAACTTCATCAATGGAATCATTTGCCGATTGATTATCGTACTCCCCGAAATAATCAACATATATGTACTTATCAAAGATAGATATTTTCGAATTAATAGTCATAACCTGTACTCAGTCTAGTAAACATTTATCGCCGATCCAATTCAATTTTAGAAATATCACTTTAAGAATTCATGAATCATTTTTTCAATGCCTTTAACCACATAGACCATTTTTTCATAATCCACCTTATCCGGCGTATCTTCCGATGTGTGATACGCAGGATAACGATAAGGAGCAGTGTCCGTGATCATGATCGCTGGATAGCCGTGCTTCCAGAATGACCAGTGATCAGACCAACTGATACCCGGAATAAATGCAGGAGCTACAATCCCCTCCGAGGGAAATGTTGAATGCGCCCTGAATGATCGAATTGATTTAGTCACAAGGCCACGTGAACTGAGATTACCCACAAATGCGATAAAGTTACCTGTATTTGGATAAAATAGATTGAAGAGCATTGGATATTTCTGGCTGCCTGATTCGTCACTGAAATAACCGATTGTCTCCAGGGAAAACATTGCGATGATATTATCCTTTTCCTTTGCAGCATTTTTTGCATATACGAAACTCCCCATATTCCCGGTCATGGAATTCGGCGGCTCTTCATTAACAAAGGCGACAAACCTGACAGTACGCTGAAAACTTTTATCCCTGAATCGGTCGGCAAGCTCCAGAATAGCCGCGACACCCGAGCCATTATCATTCGCCCCCGGAGCACCGGGCACAGCATCATAATGTGCACCAACGATAATGATCTCTTCTGGACGTGAGGTACCGGTCAGTGCAACCGCAATATTGGCAACGGTATCACCATTGATTTGATATTCATGAAACTTTACCTGATACTCTGAAGCTTCAAATTGCCCAGCAATATATTTTCGGGCGGCATCAAGTCCCTTTTTCTCGATAAAATTTCTGCCCGCTGGATTTTTGCATAACTCAATAATATGGGCCTCAAATCTTTTTGCAATAGCATGATCGGCATCATCGAACGCTGGTAATTCGCCCTCATATGACTTACCTGGCATATAAATCATGTAGATAAAAAATGCTGCCAGGACAAGGACAAGAATTAAATAAAGAGACACCTTACTTTCCACTTTTATCTCGCTAGCATGTCGAACCTGTGTAACTTAAAGTTATGGGCTTTAAACATGAATGTTCTTATGTAGCGACTACATGCGAACTCTAATTAATTATACAATACTGTCGGTCCTGGCTGCCATGATGAAGTCACTTACATGCAGACCTTTTATCTTGCGGCTCCACCAAGTCACCGTTACCTTTCCCCATTCTGTCACAATGGTCGGATGATGACCTTCTGCTTCAGCCTGTTCTCCCACTTTTGAGGTAAAGGACAAAGCTTCCCTAAAATTCTGAAATTTAAAGGTACGAACTAAACGTTGTGTACCTTCTTCCTCAATAATGTGCCAATCGGGGATCTGCGGCACCAATTCGTCCATTTCCTCCTGGGTCACAAGGGGTGCCCCCACACGACATGCTTCACACTTTTTATCTTTCAGATCAGTCATTGGTGCTTCAAATTAAAACCGTCAATATTAACAACAATCATAGTACATACCCGATGAGATCACCCGAACATTGCTGACATTAAGCGGCCATCAATAATTACAACTATAATATTATTGTAAATAGAGTTATCGCCTCACTAATCATTTAATTTCGATATACAGAATGACGGGTTCTTATAATCATAACTCAACGAGTTCAAACCATGTGTGATACGTTTGTGTCTTTATCCAATACTACCCTTGGCAGGGAAGTAATATTTGGTAAAAATAGTGATCGCCCTAAGGGTGAGATCCAGGATATTGTGGCATTCCCGGCCCAAAACTACTCCTCAAGAACAGTAGTACAGTGTACTTACCTTCAAATCCCTCAAGCCAAACAAACTTTTGCAGTCGTTCTTTCCAAACCACGATGGATGTGGGGTGCAGAAATGGGGGCAAACGAACAGGGAGTTGTGATTGGCAATGAAGCAGTGTGGACAACACAGCCATACAGCGATACGGGATTACTCGGCATGGATTTGGTGAGGCTAGGGCTCGAGCGAGCAGCATCCGCGGCCGAAGCTTTGAAAGTGATTGTGGAACTATTAGAAACGTATGGACAAGGTGGGAATTGTGCCGAACATTTTGTTTTTAGTTATCATAACTCATTCCTGATCGCCGATAAAAATGAAGCGTGGGTTTTGGAAACCGCTGGTAACTATTGGGTTGCCGAAAGAATTACCAGCGGAACCCGATCGATATCGAATAACCTCAGCATCCATGGAAAAGGAGATCTGCGCCATGCAGAATTAAATCGCGTATTTATAGAAGAAGGACACTTATCAAGCAGTACAGATTTTAATTTTGCTCGGCACTTTTCAGTTGGAACGAATGAAGACCCTCTTTCCCCTGACTCCAGGGAAGGACGAGTCAGGCAACTATGTCAGCTATATGAAAAACAATTTACCCTGGAAACCGCAAAATCCATCCTTCAAGATCATGATGTCGATATTTGTATGCATGGTGAATTCGAAACAAGAGGCAGCCAGATTTCTGCCCTATCCCATGAGAATTGTAACCATTGGTTTATAGAGGGTCCGTTTCCTTGCCAGCAAAAGTATCAACGTAAAACCTTTACAACGTGATCTCAGATATTATTACAAATTTTATGGGTCTATACGGGTTCATGTGAGTCAAGATCAGCACTTCGGGGGTAATAGAGGCAAGAACACCACCAGTATTTTTTCACATAAATTTGGGTATAATCCTTGATTTCTAAATATGCTATTCATTAAATTACCTTGACAACAATATCCAAAAAACAGAGTAACCCCGCTAATCTCGATGCCGTATACGAGTATCACGATCGCACTAAACATCAATTTCAACACTATGCGCGCTCATTGGGGTATATGGATTGGGATAACCAACCCGATCCTTTTCGGCGTTACGATCAATCATTAACACTTCCACTTGACCATCCACAGATTACAGAATTGCCCACCTATGATTCATTATTCAATACATGGCAAAAACCTGTCACGCAAATTAATCGGGATTCAATCAGCCGCCTCCTTTATGAGAGCCTTGCGATCTCTGCCTGGAAACAGGCAGGCGGAAATCGCTGGTCCTTACGGGTCAACCCCTCAAGCGGCGACCTCCACCCCACCGAGGCTTATTTGATCGCCGGAGCGATTAAAGATTTAAGTGATGTGACAGCCGTCTATCATTATTCCGCTTATGCACATGCACTGGAGCGCCGTATCATCCTGACGAATGAGGAATGGGATGCCATCAGTCAATATCTGCCACCAGGTTCCCTGTTGATTTCACTGACCTCGATCTATTGGCGTGAATCATGGAAATACGGAGAACGTGCCTTCCGTTATTGCCACCACGATGTAGGACATGCGATTGGAACTATTACTTTCGCCGCAGCAGCTCTCGGCTGGAAGACCAGATTGATTCATTCCATAACAGATGACAATCTGGCAATGTTGTTAGGACTTCACCAACAAGAGGGCATCGAGGCGGAACATCCGGACTGCCTGTTGGCAATTCTTCCTACAGATGAAAACATCACACCAGCAGATCTCATTATTAATTTACCTGCTGCATTATTTGAGCGGGTCAAGGATATTGAGTTTGGAGGATGTCCAAATACATTAAGCAGCCATCATCATGAATGGCCTATTATCGACACGGTTGCTGAAGCATGCCGTTTTAATAGTGATACTTCATTGATTCAAAAACGGGTTCCTTCAGTTAAATACAATAATGAAAACAAACTTGACAATGACAGAAGAGTATCAGCACGAAAGATCATCAGGCAACGTCGAAGCGCGCTGGCGATGGATGGACGAAGTACGATCAGTAAAGAAACATTTTACAGAATGATGGTGCATGCCTCTCCGCATTTGGGCAAAAATATAATAGCAGTATTGCCCTGGCATGCACGCGTTTCACTCGCAATTTTCATCCATCGTGTAGATGACTTGCCAGCAGGACTATATTTACTCGTCCGCGATCCTGATCACGAACCTTCTTTAAGAAAAGCTTTACGTTCAGATTTTAGTTGGGATAAACCCAAAGATTGTCCCGAATCTCTCCATCTGTATCTACTGCAATATGCCAATGCAATCGATGCCGCACGAACAATCAATTGTCATCAGGACATTGCTGCAGACGGTGCCTTTGCGCTGGGCATGCTGGCAGAGTTCGACGCCAGCCTTGAACAGTACGGCGCATTATTTTATCCGCGCCTGTTCTGGGAAACGGGATTGATAGGACAAATCCTGTACCTGGAAGCTGAAGCAGCTGGCATACAATCGACAGGCATCGGCTGCTTTTTTGATGATGCCATGCATGAGGTGCTGGGCATCAGTGATCACAGTTGGCAAAGTTTGTACCATTTTACTGTCGGCGGTCCAGTGGATGATCCACGATTACAGACGCTACCCTCATACTGGTACCTGAAATAAACCATCAAACATCAATGAACTCACCTGGAAAAACAACACCACCCCGTTACACTGACCGAACGTTTCCATCTTACCGTTTCGTGCCGGGCAAAGCACCGCATCCTACGCGCGATCCCGAAGGTCACTCATACAATAAACCATTAGAAAAACTCGAGCCTTTCGTGGTTGATCAATGGCAATATTGCGATGAGTATCTATATGGAATCGACTTGTTCAACCATGGCTATTGGTGGGAGGCGCATGAGGCCCTTGAAGCCGTCTGGGTTGCCGCAGGAAGACAGACAGAAACGGGACTGTTTATACAAGGACTGATTCAGGTTTCCGTTGCCCACTTGAAAAGGTTCCAGGGATTTAACGATGTTGCAAAGCGCATGGCAACAGGGGGACTCGACAAGATGAAGTACATTAAAGGCGTTTACTTAGGGGTCGATGTCACTGCATTTCGTCATGACGTTAAATTATACTGCGCAAATAATGATCAATTTCCCATAATCATTAAGTTAGTCATGAATTAAGTGCCCCTTTAAGTTCTAATGTCTGCTTAATACTGAAAGCGATGTATGGACTCCACCAACCTAAATTGATTAGGCTGGTGTCGA
>CAZDFI010000127.1:3273-6018 GCA_964504725.1 uncultured Enterobacteriaceae bacterium | reverse complement strand
AATTGGGCCATTGGCATAAGGCAAGGCACTGGTGACCAGTAATGTTTTTTGTGTGTCAGTCATGGCTTAGGCATGGGTTAGTCATGGTTCGGTACATTCCGAGATAAGGCTTCCTGAAAAATTGCGGAGTAAGTTACCATTATTGAGGTTTAGGGTGAAGCTAAAGACGCGAAAAGGTAGAATCGCTTCCTGGCAAAATTTATGAACAGGAACTGGATTGTTAAAGAATGACTGATATCACACGAGAAAGTATCGAAGCACAACTGAAAAATTACATAGAACCCTGTCTGGGAAAGGATTTGATATCTGCAGGGGTCATCAGGGACATCAAGGTAGACAGCGCTGATGTTGAATTGACGCTGAGATTAGGATTCCCCGCAGACGGCTATCATGAAATATTGATGCAGTCATTGAAGGATGAATTAGGTGGTGTGCCGGATATTGGTAATATATCGATACAGATTGAGACAGTCATTACCTCACACACAGTGCAGAAAGGTGTGCAAACATTAGCCGGGATTAAAAATACAATTGCCATTGCCTCAGGCAAAGGGGGTGTTGGAAAGTCAACCACATCAGTCAATCTGGCACTGGCATTACAGGCAGAGGGTGCCAAGGTCGGCATTCTGGATGCCGATATCTACGGACCAAGTCAGCCCAGGATGTTGGGCTGTAGTGGCAAACCGGATTCTTCAGATGGTAAAACCATCGAACCCAAGGTGTCTTACAATATTCAATCTATGTCGATTGGCTATTTGATTGAAGAAGATACGCCGATGATCTGGCGTGGACCGATGGTCACCGGCGCACTGGAGCAGTTGTTAGGCGACACAAACTGGAGCGATCTGGATTATCTGATTATTGACCTGCCTCCAGGTACTGGAGACATTCAATTAACGCTTTGCCAGAAAATTCCTGTGAGTGCAGCCATCATAGTGACCACACCCCAGGATATCGCCCTGCTAGACGCTCGAAAAGCACACAATATGTTTGAAAAAGTCGATGTGCCTGTGTTGGGGATCATTGAAAATATGAGTACGCATATTTGTAGTGAATGTGGTCATGAGGAACATATCTTTGGTGCTGGCGGTGGTGAGCGAATGTCGAAACAATACGGAATAGATCTACTGGGTGAGTTACCCCTGGACATCAAGATCCGGGAAGGCGTTGATTGCGGAAAGCCGACTGTCGCGATAGAACCTGAATCGGACATCTCTTTGCTCTATCGTGAAATTGCCAGAAAAGCATCGGCAAGACTTTCTATGATGGCAAAAGACTATTCAGGAAAATTTCCAAAGATAGTGATTGAGAATAATTAATTAAATACCCAGCATTTAAGCTGACCGGGTATTGATCGTCACTCCCGCGAAAGCGGGAGTCTAGTCATACTACTGGATTCCCGCTTTCGCGGGAATGACAATATGCTATAAGCAGTGTTGAATTACACCAAAAGACATTAAACAGGATCGAACAACGTGACAGTTAAATCAGACAAGTGGATACGCCGTATGGCGGAGAATAAAGGCATGATTGAGCCTTTTGAATCAGGACAGATCAAGGAAAATGGCACGGGTAGAATTGTTTCCTATGGTACTTCCAGCTACGGCTATGATGTTCGTTGCGCACCAGAATTCAGAATCTTTACCAATATCAATTCAGCCGTTGTCGATCCGAAGGATTTTGATTCCAGAAGTTTTGTTGATCTGGATTCAGACGTTTGTATTATTCCTCCAAATTCATTTGCACTCGCGAGAACAGTCGAATACTTTCGAATTCCAAGAAATGTGTTGACTATCTGTCTGGGTAAATCAACTTATGCCCGTTGCGGGATCATCGTTAATGTCACGCCGCTGGAACCGGAATGGGAAGGTCATGTCACGCTGGAATTTTCCAATACCACACCTTTACCTGCAAAAATATATGCCAATGAAGGTGTTGCACAGATGATCTTTTTTGAATCTGATGAAGTGTGTGAAACATCATATAAAGATCGCGCAGGAAAATATCAGGGGCAGACAGGGGTCACACTTCCTAAAACCTAGAAACTATTGTGCCCCTGTATTTCCCACGCCAGTTGGTTTGATTGGCCAGGTTATTAACCCTTGCGTTTTTTCTTTTTTCTCGTTTGCTCGGATTGATAATCCCGTAAATACCACCGTACCGACTCCTTTCTCATTGCATCCCGAATAAAGGTCGCGGCATTGATTACGTCAAATTGCTCCAACTCAAGTAGCGCGTCACTATCCAAAACAGCCAATAACGCACACATATCCTGGGCGGGTTCCTTATCGGCATGGAGGATGAGTTCCACCAATAAATCGAAGACATCAATCTTTTTCTGTTGACGCAGAAACGAGTTGAATTCATCAAACAGCCGATGTATCCGCATCGGTATCATGTGCTTATCCAGTTCCAGACGATGATCCAGATGGGTGACAAGTTCCTTGCAAGCGAGCTTCATAGATCTTCTTCTGTATTTGTTTCGTAAAATACCGAATCAATGCCGTGTTTATCGATTTCATCTAAAAGCCTTATATTGGTAATGTAAACAATGTATACGTTGATGTCAACCATAAATGTATGACAATGTTTACATTGTGAGGAAGAAGAAAACAGAAAAGAAAGACGAGCTTATCAGTGTTCGCGTATCCAATACCTTGCGAAATAAACTTGAGGCTATCGCAGAGGAAAATGACAGGCCGCTTTCATGGGTAGTGAATAAAATATTGGAAAAGTATACGAGCA
>CAZDFI010000127.1:0-3263 GCA_964504725.1 uncultured Enterobacteriaceae bacterium | reverse complement strand
CGTACCTTCTACGTTCATGTAGGCGTCCTTGTTTGTTTACCGTCTGTTGAATATAAACCTCTGTAGGGAAAGATCAAGAATAGGTGGGTTGTTACTGCTTGTCGTGGTTGATTCTAGCCATTTAGACCATTTAGAAAATAATAATAAGGGGTCAGACTGAGGCTCCCCTAGTTTAACGGATACTTTTAATCAGCGACAATGTTGCTAGAGAGGAGTATCCGTTAAACTAGGGGAGCCTCAGAGTACTTGATTACAGAAATAGCAAGGTGGGAAGAGCTTAAAAAATATAAGCCAGCCTACACGTAGCAAGTTATATATGGCTTCATCTAAAAAAATCAGGGGTGCCACTTCTTCAGGTTTTAGTGACAGGGGCGTTATGAGTTATCGTTTGAAAAGCATTCCACTCTGTTTCCGCCATTCTCTTTTGCAATAACTAACGCTTTATCTGCCATATTGAATATTCTATCAATATCAATATCTTCCTTAAAATATTCTTTACATGATACAAGCCCAATGCTGACTGCTATATCTATAGTTTCATTTATTCCCTCTAAATCAAATTTGCATCTTTGTATCAATCCCAGCAATCTTTTACATGCAAACAAGGCTGATTCAATATCTGATTCAGGCATGAGTGAAGCGAAACTGTATTTACCATAACGTGCACATATATCATGAACCCTTGTATCGTCTGTAAATATTTCCCCTATATCTTGCACTACTAAATCGCAAAATTGGTCTCCATATTTTTCTTTAATTTCATTGATATTATCTATTTCTATAATTGCACAACTAAGATTTCTATCGTGACGTTTTGCTCTTTCTAATTCTGATTCAATCAAGGTGTCAAAAAATTTTCTTTTATATAGATGTGTCAGATCATCCAAAGTTGACATCGTTTCTATCCTTCTATGCATTTCATTCTTTTTTTGAATTATTCTTTTGATGAGAATAGAAATTGTTATAATAAGAATAATAAGCACGGCCACAGAAAAAATTCCTGGCTCCGCCAAACTCTTGAATAAATCAGTCAGATTTTCAACATTCATTTAAACTCGTCTTCCTATAGTTAAAAGTGGGGTGATTTAATTAAGAATAATTAAAAAGATTATTTGCACTGCATTTTAGGCGTTTGCATTGAATGAAATCAAGAGGTCAGAGTACTTTAAAAGATCTTTAATTTTGAACTATGGTAGCATCACATCATCGGAATTTCCGGAGATACCATCTGGCCCTTTGGAGTGCAGATAGATCTTGTATTCCTTTCCCCAGGGCGTTTCCTTGCCCCACTCCAGCCGATAGACGAAAATTTACCCCCAGTCATCTGTGATTTCAGCCTGTCTCAGAAAGCCACTGTCAACCAGAGATTGAAGCCCTTCTTCATTGCCAGGCGGTGCCCCGCCTTCCGTTCCGTACATGTACAACATAGTTTTAAGCGAATTCAATTTACTTCGTACTTTAGTAGCTCGTACTTTCTCTGCAACAGCGGGATTAAATGCAGCTATTTTGTCAATGGGGTCCTTCTGTTCCGTTTTCGTCTCTTTGTTGGCGCTGGAAGATGTACTATCGGTTTCGTTAACTTTGTCTGTACCTGAAAACATAATGAATCCAATGACTGGAATAGTGACTAGTAAGATCACAACAAATTTTGGGATTGAGGGTTTGCTGATTTCCTGCGCAGCTGGGGTTTTTTCAGAACCGTTAATCGTTTGTTGAACTTTCGCAATGATGACACCACACTTATTACAGATTTCTGCTTTGGGTTGAAAGGTGTTGCAATTTGGACAGATCATATGCGGCTGTTCAGCCATTGAGGTCTTCTGGTAAATTACGGTGACAAAA
The DNA here is from genome assembly GCA_964504725.1 of uncultured Enterobacteriaceae bacterium. Lineage (GTDB taxonomy): Bacteria > Pseudomonadota > Gammaproteobacteria > Eutrophobiales > Eutrophobiaceae > SMWN01. The sequence goes on along the minus strand of CAZDFI010000127.1, from coordinate 1,421 downwards.
ATCAATAGGATCAGTGACTATTAATTTGTAAACTGATTGATTGTCCTTATTCTTTTTATCGTCTGTTGAATATAGACCGCTTTAGGGAAAGATCAAGAATAGGTCAAGTTGTTACTGCTTGTCGTGGTTGATTCTAGCCATTTAGACCATTTAGAACATAATAAAAGGGGCCAGTGTCGATTGATTTAATATCTCAGAAAATTAAGGGTAGGGATTGCATTGATAGTCAGGCTGCAGCCAGGACGTATCTGTCGCGACCTTCTTCTTTAGCTTTATATAATGCTTTATCTGCCAGTTTTACTAGCTGGTCAAAATCTTTTTGATCTGTGTATTCTGACAGGCCAGCGCTAATCGTCACGTTGGTATTATCTTTAATGCTTGTGCGTATTCTCTCTGCGGTTATTTCTGCTTCCTTGATATTTGTTTTTGGCAGTACCATTATAAATTCTTCACCTCCGTAACGGACAACCAAATCCTGAACACGAGAATATTTCAAAAGAATCCCTGATACTTCTACCAAAAGGTCGTCTCCGGCACTATGACCATGGGCGTCGTTAAATATTTTAAAATGATCAATGTCTAGAATAATAATACTGAATGCTTCACCACTTCGGCGTGATACAGGAATAAGTTTATCGACATATAAATATAGACGTCGCCTGTTCCATAAATTTGTTAACGGGTCAACCAAAGCTTGATTTCTATTTTCAATTTTTAATGAGATATTTTGTATAAAAGCTCTGTTTTGCTTATATGCCAGTCTCATTATGAGGATATAAGCGCCGATGAGATAACAGCCCATGACGGTAAAGAGAGTGTTTTGCATCCAAAAATATTTAGCAATAAGGAACAAAAAGCTTATATTAATATGGAGCATCATTAAAACCTTGGATGTACTGTATGACAGAACACCTCCTGCAACCATGCATATAATTATAATCGTGCAAAATAGAATACTGATGGACGTATTTTCTTGATAAGGAATAAAAATTACGCCAGCAAAACATAAAACAGGGAGAATGGTATTTAGTATATAATAACCTTCCCAGGGTCTAATATTATTTGGATTTATCTCGTGATTATTAAGCTTTCTTTTAAAAATGATTGTTACATATATCCTGGGGATATAAGAAACAAAGACGGCAAGTACCCATAAAACAGCTATATTAGGTGAGGCGCTGTTATAGACAACGAAACTCAGGAATAAAACAGATAGAGCCGCCCCTAAATAAGCAAAATTAGAATTAGCATATAAAGTATTGATTCGTTCGAAATCAAGTTCTAAATTTTTGTTGTTATTCTTCAATTATGTTTCTCGCCATCCAATACGAAAATATATTTTGTTAATATAGAAAAATGTGGCAGATATTATCGGATATAGACCTCAATAGGGCAAGATCAAGAATAGGTCGCTCGGTAAT
>CAZDFI010000126.1:3351-6065 GCA_964504725.1 uncultured Enterobacteriaceae bacterium | reverse complement strand
TCGCCCTGCTGACATTGAGCCTGTGGACATTGTCGATTCCCTTAAGGAGAGTAAAGCCGAGGTGTTGGTTTGCTATCTGCCGGTAGGTTCGGAGGAGGCGGTGCGCCACTACGCACAGGCTTGTCTGGATGCTGGTGTCGCCATGATCAACTGCATGCCGGTGTTCATTGCCTCCAATCCTGAATGGGCACAGAAATTTAAGGACGCGGGACTACCGATCGTGGGAGATGATATCAAGAGCCAGGTCGGCGCCACCATCGTTCATCGCACCTTGGCGCGCTTGTTCGGTGATCGTGGTGTCAATCTCGATCGGACCTATCAACTGAATACGGGAGGCAATACCGATTTCCTCAATATGTTGGCGCTTGAACGTTTAAAGTCCAAGAAGATATCCAAGACCGAGTCCGTACAGTCACAACTCGACGAACGGCTGGATACCGGTGATATCCATATCGGTCCGTCCGATTATGTGCAGTGGCAGGGAGATAACAAGGTGGCCTTTATCCGCATGGAGGGACGTGGCTTCGGCAATGCACCGATTGAACTTGAACTCAGGATGTCGGTACAGGATTCACCTAACAGCGCCGGTGTTGTGATTGATGCGATCCGCTGTGCCAGTCTAGGCTTGCAGCGTGGTCTTAGCGGTCCATTAGAGGAAGCTTCCGCCTACTACATGAAGAGCCCACCACAACAGATGCGTGATTCGGTGGCCTATGAGGCATGTAATGCTTTTATTGACGGTACTGATAGTGCTGATAGCAGCGAAGCGGCATCCGAACAAGTCGGTATGATCAAATAAACTTTCTTACCGATGAATGCAACGGTAACCATGCGCCCCGGCAATCTGAACCATGGATCACTCCTGGACAGAACAACTGATCGAACTTCATCGCGTAGTACGCGTGGCGGTTATCAATAGCAGCCGGGAGGATACTGGGGACACAAACGCCAAAGGGGATGTGGTCAAGGTTTTCGATCTGGTTGCGAATGATGCTGCGCTTAAGTACCTACAAACATCGGCAATTCCGCTTCTTGTTGAATCTGAAGAGTCCGAGTCACAAACGATAGGTACCGGCACACCTGCCTACCATCTGATCCTGGATCCCGTCGATGGCTCTGATAACTGGTCTCGAAGATTACCATTATCTGCGTTGTCCTGTGCGGTGTTGCCTATCGACGCACCATTAAAGCCTGAATCCGTCATCGCATCGATTGTTGGTCCGCTTGATCAGGAAATCCCACTGATTGCACAACAAGCATCAGGTGCGTGGCAAGGCGAGGCACAGCTTCAGACCTCAGATGTGCTTAGTCTTGCCGACGCCATGATCTCAATTGAACTCAACCATCATGCACCTGCCCTAAATCTGGCACGCATGATGGCTGATGCCAGAGGTGTACGCAGTTACGGTAGCGCAGCCTGTGCAATTACCTTCGTTGCCTCGGGAATAACGGATGCCCATATTGATATACGCGCAAGACTGACCCCGGAAAGCTATCTTGCTGCAGCATGTTTGCTGCTGGAAGCTGGTGGTTGTATTACCGGGCTTGACGGTGTTCCGCTACCGGCCGCATCAAGCTTGACCGATGGCATCAGTTTAATCGCAGCAGCGAACCAGGCACTGTGTGACGAAATTGTAGAACGCTTGGGTCATGACGGTAATTAGCAAGCCAATTGAGGCACCACAGGTTGCAGTCATTCTTGCTGCCGGCTCAGGATCACGGCTGTACCCGACTGCAAACACACCGAAACCCTTGATAAAAGTATTGGGACTGTCACTAGCCGAGCGTGTTATCTGCACCTTGTATAAGGCGGTCAACATTCGACATTTTATTGTCGTCCTTGGTTTTGAAGCCGAGCTAGTCAAGGCACATTTCGCAGATATTGCCCATCGTCGTAACGTAACGATCGAATTCCAGGAGGCAACGGACTGGGAACGTGGTAATGGAGCCAGTGCACTTGCAGCCAAAGGGCATACCGGCGCTGCCCCGTTCTTCCTGGTCATGAGTGATCACTTGTTCGATACGGCGATCCCGCAGGCACTTGTCCAAAATCCACCTGCCTCAGGGAGCGTCTGCCTGGCAGTTGATAATGACAAGACTGGTATATTCGATCTTGATGATGTGACACGGGTACAGATCACGAACAATCGCATCAAAGCGATCGATAAAAACCTTCAGCCATGGGACGCCGGGGATACGGGTGTTTTCCTTTGTACCACTGCCCTCTTCGAAGGGCTTGAAAAGGCCGCTGTGGTAAATAAACATGGACTCTCCGATGCCCTGCGTGAATTAGCGCAAGAGGGCCGGGCAGGCACTGTTGATGTGACCGGACAGTCATGGCTCGATGTTGATACACCGGAAGCCTTGCATGAGGCAGAGCGCCGACTATTGCAGGAGTTGGGTGGCAAGCCCACCGATGGACCAGTTGCACGCCATCTCAATCGACCGATTTCCCGCTGGATAACAAGATACCTGGTACACACTCCTGCGACACCCAACCTGATTTCTTTTGTTTCCTGGTTGTTGTCTTGTTTTGCCGCAGTCTTGTTAGCAATCGGTGGCTATCCGGCACTGGCGCTTGGTGGGCTCATCGCACAATTTGCCTCGATCATTGATGGTTGTGATGGCGAAGTTGCGCGGTTAAAACATTCGGAGAGTCATTCTGGGGGGTGGTTTGATGCAGTCCTTGATCGCTATGCCGACGCTTTCTTGCT
>CAZDFI010000126.1:0-3341 GCA_964504725.1 uncultured Enterobacteriaceae bacterium | reverse complement strand
TACTTATCCCTGGTAATAGGTTTTGCCGCGATCATCGGTTCCTTTATGATCAGTTACACTGCGGACAAATATGATGGGTTAATGGCCAGGAAACTTCAGGGCGCTGTTTATTTCAGACTGGGCCGTGACATTAGAGTCTTCATTATCTTTCTTGGTGCGCTCTTCAACCAGCCACTGTTCGCTTTGATTGTCATTGCACTGATCATGAATATTGAAGTTGTCCGCCGCATCATCGTATGTATGACTGATGAAACAGTTTGAAAGTTAAAAAGGATGATCCCTATATAAATAATTTAATAATTACATGCGAAAAATATAAGGAGTCTTTAGATATGAATAAACAAGGATTCCTCTTCAAATAAGGTGGTGAGACTGCATGAAAAGGCTATCAAAATATCTTGATAAGAAAAAGAAGGAGGAATAATATTCCCGCACCAAAAAAATAATATCGCAAATGAAAGTGGGAGGACTACAGCTATATATGAGCAATAAATATAAAACTGGTGATCCATGCCCAAAAAGTGGCATTTGGTTACGTATTGAAGATAATGAAAAAATACCAATGGATAAAGACGACCCTTTCCCCTGCTACTATGTAAAAACTGGAAAAGCCGAAAGTGGCGCATCAATTTATAGTGATGAACCAAAACGTGCACATTTCAAGTTCATAATGTAAATAAATAAACGCCAGATTAAGACCCCTCTAAAATTTTGAATGTCCGCTTAATACTTATTCTGTTGAAAAACTCGACAATTTGAAGATGCTAAATTTCTGCCAAGAGACAATTACTTCGAGATTGCCATCCTTTTATCGTGTGTAAGCAAACCAGAGGATCTATATGGATATTTCAAGACTTTCATGAGTCCCCTCATATCTAATAGAATTTAAATCGCTTAAACAGCCGTAATTTCTTTATCCCTAAAAGAAATGGAGTTTTTCAACAGAATAAGTATAAAGCGGACATTAATTGCATAAGCAATGCAATAATTAATTTCACAGCGAACTAGCAAAATAGCGATTAGAGACTTTTGGGTTATTTCAGCGTATTTTGCCTGAAGTAGTTCGCTGTGAGGGCTAAGAATCGGCGATGAATGAACCGTAACCTACTGAATTATTTAGGTATTAAAGGATCTCTGCGGAGACACTCCGCAGAGACCAGACTGTATGGCGGTGCTTGCAGTCTGCAGCTAGCTAGTCTCCTATTATAAATTCCCTGATACTTGGGAAAATACAGGGTATTTATACGATTCTTGGCCAAACAAAAACAGGAATATACTCTGTAACCACCAAACCGTGCGCATTCTAACATATCACATTTGCAAGTCGTTAAAATTAACAGGGAATTATCAGGGAAAACTGCCTTGTATAAGTTGCCTATATATAATGTATAAGAAACTTCAGAATAGTTCAGAGGTGAAGGATTTATTACTGGTTTTTTTAAACATCAATTGTGGTTGAATTAGTAATTCGCCAAGCACAGGTATTCTTCAATAATTTATGTAACACTGGGACTGCCTGCATGGTGATGACCTCTCTGAATAAGGTTTCGTCATCTGATCAGATCGAAAATCATCATGCAGGTTCCCTTTTCAACAACATAAAGACTTAACATGTTGCTTTAGATCGGTTTTTTTATAATATTTGTGGGGATAGGTTAGACTCTGACCCCATTGGTTTTTTCAAAAAGGCGAGAAATATGGATATCACATTAATAGTCATTCTAGTTGCTGTTGCGCTGATCATTTTATATGTGATCGGGATATTTAATAAACTGGTTGCGCTAAAGAATCGCTTCAAAAACGCCTTTGCACAGATCGAGGTGCAATTAAAACGGCGTTACGACCTGATACCCAATCTTGTCGAGACCGCCAAGGGTTATATCAAGCACGAGCGTGGAACCCTGGAGGCAGTGGTTGAGGCGCGCAATGCCGCGGCAGATATGCTATCCAGTGCCGCGGCTGATCCGGGTAATGCCGGGGCAATGAAGGACCTGATTGGTGCAGAAGGCAAACTGGCTGGTGCCTTGATGAATTTTAATATGGTGATGGAGGCCTATCCGGATCTGAAGGCCAGTCAGAACATGATGCAGTTAAGTGAAGAGCTTACCAGCACCGAAAACAAGGTTTCCTTCGCCCGCCAGGCCTTTAACGACCAAGTGATGGCCTATAACATTTATAAACAGAGTTTCCCACCCGTGTTCTTCACTTCTATGTTCGGGCATGTGCAGGATGCGACCTTGCTGGAATTTGAAGATAGCGAAGCCATCCAAGCCGCGCCAAAAGTATCGTTTTGAATGAATTTCTTTGAATCACAAGACCGCGTCCGTAAGAACACGTTTCAGCTTGTTTTCCTGTTTACTCTGGCTGTGGTCACCTTAGTCATCATGACCAATCTCTTGGTCATGGTGGTGTTCGGTTATATCAATAGCGAACAAATGCAAGACGGCGGGACATTATTCCAGCAAATGGATTGGCAGACATTTGCCGCTGTCAGCGCAGGTGTCGGTGTCGTGGTGTTGGCGGGCAGTCTCTACAAGATCATGGCCTTATCGGCTGGTGGCAAGACCGTTGCGGAGGCACTGGGTGGAAAACTGATCCCGCAAAATACTGATGACCTGAAGCAACGCAAATTGTTGAATGTGGTGGAGGAAATGGCCATCGCTTCGGGCACGCCGGTGCCGCCGGTTTATTTGCTAGCGGATGAACCGGGTATTAATGCCTTTGCGGCCGGTTTCTCGCCACGCGATGCCGTCATCGGGGTCACCCAGGGGACGATCGATCATTTAAGTCGTGATCAGCTGCAAGGCGTCATTGCCCATGAGTTCAGCCATATTTTTAATGGTGATATGCGGCTCAACATCCGCTTAATGGGCGTGCTAAATGGCATCCTGATTATCGGCATTATTGGCTACTATATTTTGTATTCCGCTTCTTATTCGAGGCGCGGGCGGAGTAGCGATAAAGGGGCGGGCGGAATACTGGCGCTGGCTATTGGGCTGATGGTCATCGGCTTTGCCGGTACATTCTTCGGTGGCCTAATCAAGGCCGCGGTGAGCCGGCAACGGGAATACCTGGCGGATGCCTCAGCGGTTCAGTTTACCCGCAACCCGGACGGGATTGCGGGCGCATTGAAGAGAATCGGCGGGCTCGAGTTTGGTTCAAAAGTGGAAAACCCCGGCGCACCCGAAGTCAGCCATGCCTTTTTTGCCCAGGGCATGTCGGGTTTTATGCAAACATTGTCCGCCACGCACCCGCCGCTGGCCAAGCGTATCCTGCGTATCGATCCTCATTGGAACGGCAAATTTGATTCTTCCGACAAAACCGACCCACCCCGAGATGAA
>CAZDFI010000125.1:2595-6127 GCA_964504725.1 uncultured Enterobacteriaceae bacterium | reverse complement strand
TTACCATCAGGTGTCTGTATTTCGCCCGCTTGTTCGGGGAGATAGCGAGACAGGAATTCTCTGAAAGGGCGCTCACCGACAAAACAGATTCCGGTGCTATCCTTTTTGTCGTGTATTATGAAACCTGCTTTTTTGGCGAGTCCGCGTACATCGTGCTTTTCAAGTTCCCCGATTGGGAACAAGCTAAGTTTTAATTGAGACTGATTAAGTCTGCATAAAAAGTAACTTTGATCTTTATTGCTGTCTAGCCCTTTCTTTAATTGATAGTGGCCATTTACTTCCATGATACGGGCATAATGCCCGGTTGCAATCTTCTTAGCACCCAAATGGGAGGCATGCTCTAAAAATGCCCGGAATTTGATTTCCTGGTTACAAAGAACATCAGGGTTAGGTGTTCGTCCGCTTTTATATTCCTCCAGAAAATGTGTGAAAACTTTATCCCAGTAGTCTTTGGCAAGGTCGACCGTATTGAGAGGAATTTCAAGCAGCTCACAGATCTGCATTGCATCCTCAACATCGGCTTCCCACATACATTCGCCCCCGGATAACTGTTCTTCCCAGTTTTTCATGAATAGTCCTTCAACATCATAACCCTGTTCCTTCAGCAGCAAGGCGCTGACAGAAGAATCAACACCACCAGATAAGCCAACAATAATTTTTTCTTTAAGCATGGTTTGTTAGATGTCAATATTCGTCGGATAAATAATGGTTAAGCAACTCCAGTGGATAGTTTTTACCCGAAAGATAGTCATCTATACACTGTGTCACCATCGGACTTCGCATTCTGTCCATGTTTTCTTCAATTTCTTCCTGGCTGAGCCACACCGCCTGAATAATGCCATCATCCAGAGCTTGCTCTGGATGATATTTTTCACATGTCCCGGCGAAACAGATGCGCAAGTAGGTAACATTACTATGCTGATTCGGATACAGGTAGATACCTACAATGCATTGGGGGATAAATTCCCAGGCAGTTTCCTCCAGTACCTCTCTTTTCACGGCTCCAATGAGGGTTTCGTCTTTCTCCAGATGACCCGCAGGTTGATTGAACACGATAAGATCATCTGCATTTTCTTCGACCAGAAGAAATTTCTGGTCACGTTCTACAATAGCAGCAACGGTGACATTTGGCTTCCAACGCATGTTAATTGAAATTCCTGAAGGTTGTTTATGGAGCGGTTGCGTATAATACAGTTATAATCACACCATCTAAAGGTGAAGTAATTGCGGAATGAATAATAAAAAGAAACATGCTATCAGTTTGGGAATGACCCTTGTTGTGCTATGGGTGTTTCTCTCGGGTCATTATACGATACTGTTGCTATCATTCGGTTTGCTCTCTGTGATGTTGGTGGTATTGCTTGCATTACGTATGGATGTTGCTGATCATGAAGGTCATCCAATATACTTGAATCTAAAGGCGTTGGTCATTTATTGGTGTTGGTTGCTGAAGGAAATTTTTATTGCCAATATTTATGTCTGCCGTCTGATATTAAATCCTGCGATGCCAATCAGCCCCACCGTCATCGCCTTACGTAGCAGTCAGTCAGCAGACCTTGCCAGAGTAATATTTGCCAATTCAATTACCTTAACACCCGGTACAGTTACCATTGATGTTGATGGAGATATTACCGAGGTTCACACACTGACAAAAGATGCAGCAAGATCATTGCTGGAGGGTTCTATGGATGGCAAAGTCACTGCAATCGAAAGCAGTTCTGAGAGGTAAATGATGTTTGCAGTAGCAACAATCGCCATTTTAATCGCTATGCTTCTTGCATTGGCGAGAGCCCTGTTGGGGCCAAGTCTGTATGATCGAATACTGGCCGTAAATACATTTGGAACGATCACTGTTTTATTTATAGCGATATTCGGATTTTTGACCGAGCGCCCTGAATTTCTTGATATTGCATTGGTGTATGCACTTATTAACTTCACTACAACCATAGCGGTTCTAAAGTTTTTTGAATATGGAGATTTGGGCAGAGGTTCTTATGATCAGCAGGATAGTGACATATGAATACCATGCTAGATTTGCTGAGCTGGATCAATCTTGTGGCCGGTAGTATTTTTTTAATTATCGGCACCATTGGTTTGATCCGCTTTCCTGATTTTTTCACTCGCTTACATGCAGCCAGTATTGTAGATACGCTTGGATGTATTTTTATTATGGTTGGCCTGATGCTGCAGGCAGGTTTAAGCATTGTTACGGTAAAATTAATTTTGATTGTAATATTTATTTTGTTCACTTCACCTACAGCAGCACATGCTCTCGCCAAGGCTGCGCTTCATGGCAAAGTGAAGCCCTTATTAGATCATTCAGGAGACTAGTCATCGAATTATTGGTTGATATTGTATTACTCACTTTTCTGGTGATATTAGGGATGGCCATTATTCGTTTGGGCAGTTTATTTGCTGCGGTCATGCTAACCGGAATATTTAGTCTGGTCGCTGCTTGCCTGTATGTGAGTATGGATGCAGTTGATGTCGCATTTACCGAGGCCGCAGTTGGTGGAGGCATAGCAACCTTACTGTTCTTGAGTACGATTGCTCTGACAACGAGTCAGGAAAAATCAAAAGAAAAAGTATCTATGTCAGCATTAATAGTTGTGTTGTTGACTGGCACTTTTTTGATGTTCGGCGTTGCAGATATTCCAAAATTTGGTGATAGTTCAGCACCAGCACATCGGTATCTATCAGATCGTTATATTAATAAATCACCAAATGAAATTGGTGTGCCGAATATGGTCACATCAGTTCTGGCCAGTTATCGAGGCTATGATACGATGGGCGAAGTTACTGTTATTTTTACAGCGGGGATAGCAGTATTAATGTTGTTAGGTCGTGGACGCAGGAGTCGTGCCGGGCGAAACGGTGCTATACCAAACAGTGATCAGTCAAGTAGTGTAAGTCAACGTGAGAAAGGAACTGTATAGATGGAACATCATCTTGTTCTCAGGGTTGTTGCAAAATTATTGATCCCTATGATTTTAATTTTTGCACTGTATGTCCAGTTTCACGGGGACTATGGTCCTGGTGGAGGATTTCAGGCTGGGGTGATATTTGCATCAGCACTTATCTTGTACAGTCTTATATTCGGGGTTGAGAATGCCAGGAGTGTCATTTCGTTTAATGTATTACGTATCATCTCTGCGTTTGGATTACTACTTTATATCGGCGTGGGTATTGCGGCATTGATATCGGGAGGTAACTTCCTTGATTATAATGTATTGGCATCAGATCCTGTGAGTGGACAGCATATCGGAATTTTACTTATTGAACTTGGTGTGGGCATGACAGTTGCCGCAGTGATGATGATGACCTTTTTTATTTTTTCCCGTCCTTGATAAAGCATTAATTAATAATAATCAACTGTTACCCATTGTTATCGATATCATTTTGTTGATTAATTTTCGTTATCTGTGGATTATCCCATGCCCCCGTGATGGTGTACTGTTTGCGTAGTATGGTGTCAATTTTTTCTGGAAGGGAGTGAAAAATTTCGCTAGCAAGATATATCACCGCGCCAACA
>CAZDFI010000125.1:2225-2585 GCA_964504725.1 uncultured Enterobacteriaceae bacterium | reverse complement strand
CCATTTTCTATACTGAAGCGGCCTTCAATATTGTCAAATGCAAGGCCTTTGCCGAATACGTCAGAAAAATCAAGAGAGAGTCTTCTCGGCAAGGTCTGTAGGCTCAACAGACCAAATAATCTGCCTGCTGAGGGATCTATATCAGTAAACCGACCTTTACTTATCTCCATAAGCAGCGTTCCATCCAGATTAGTGAGTGAAAAATCTACAGGTGTTCCTTGCCATTGTGCATCAAGTGTGAGACTGGTTTCCCCCTCTTCAATCGCTGCAATATCGTAATTAAATGTTTCCAACATAGTTTCCATTGATGCAGCATTTAGTGTCAGGTTAAATTTTGAGAGAGGTTCATTATTGGTAATA
>CAZDFI010000125.1:0-2215 GCA_964504725.1 uncultured Enterobacteriaceae bacterium | reverse complement strand
GTTATTTTATCTATGGAGAGACCGTTAGGAATTTTTGAGCTTGTAAGATTTAATTCGCCCAGATCGATATCATTATAAATTAATTCCGATATTTTAATTTCAAGCGGGGGTATCGAACTCGGATTGATTTCATCTTTTACCTCTTCATTTTCAGATGTTTTTTTAGCAAGAATCAATTTTTCAAGAATTATTTTTATAGGTTTATCATTAATTAACCGGTCGATATAGATATCCCCGCTGATGTCTTTTGCATTCAGATTTATATGGTGGCCTGAATCGACGTTTCCCAGTTTTAGATTCACATCAGAGAAGTTCTGACGAACAACTCCCAGCGAACCAACCTGAAGATCCAGAGATATGACTTTATCTCCGGTTTTTTGCCTCTCTACACTTAAAATATCCGTGATGAATTTAATCCATTCAATCGCGTTAAGTTGGTCAACATTACCGGTAATCGAAAAAGGAATATTTTCATTACCGATGGTGGCAATATCTCCAAAAGACAAAGATGTTGTGACAGATTTTTGACCATTAGTGTCACTGGTATTGACTAGGCCAGTGAGGATATTTGCATAATGTATACTTGTTTCACGTTTATCAATTTCTGGATACTTGAGAGATAACCTAAATGGGGCGGGCTCCTCGGATTTTGAAAGAGGTGCTGGTAGATCAATTGAAAGTCCTTCAAGTGTTGAAGCAATCACTAATTGTTCGTTAATTTTTAAGTTGGTTTTCGGATCGGTATTTATTAATGATACTTCCCACATACATGATCCATTAATTCGTTTTTCTATTTCAGATGTATACGGCGCAAGTAAAGGGAAATAACGTAATAATTGAGCACTGATAAATTTATTATCTGCGGTTCCGCTCAGCGTGGTTTTAGCAGGAGAGCCTTCAAGGTTCGCTATTGCGAGTTCGACAGGGGAGTTGAAGAAATTTGCTTTCATTCCTTCAGCAGTGATGGAACCTCTAGAGAAGTCTATCGTACCATTCAAGTCAGTGAGTTCTATTTTGATATCATCACGTGCAAAAGTAGCATCTCTTAATATGAGGCTCCCATTGAATGGAATCTGAGCGGGATATAAAGGTATCTCCAGAGCCAGATCAATGCCCATACCACCGGTAAAATTCCGCGAAGGTAGTTTCTTTAATGATGGGTTCGTTTGAAGGGGACTATTTTTAATGAACAGCAAGCCATCTTTTATATCGCCATTAATATGGCCATTTACTATGGCAGTCTTTTTAAAACCCTTCCTTGAAAGATTTTCTATAACAATATTCACATTAGTGACTTCAGCGTTGAAAAAATTCCCGGAGGCTGAATTAACTGTCAATGTGTCACCATTAATCATAACTCCGGCATGTATCCTATCCAAGGGTGGCCAGGATGGATGGTAATCCAGTGTGCCATCAATTACTTCGGCGAGTCCCTGAAAAACACCTTCTTTATTTTTGTATGGAAACTCTTCCGGCCAACCTCTGAAAACAAATTTTGCAGAAGGAATTTCTCCCGTCACAAATGATTTTCTTAACCAGCGTGATAGCTTTTCTGATGCTGTTTTTGGAAGGTAGTCGGCAACTTTTTCGATTTCACCATTCGATAATTCAAGTAGCATATTAACAAACGGAAGTTTTCTGTTCTGGTCGTATTTTAGATTACCTTTTAGCTGTATACCAAAGTCCTGGGTATGCGCATCAAACAATTCTGTGCTTAGAAGTAAACTGTTATCTTTATATTGCCAATTTAATTCCGTGTTTACTTCATAGAATATCAAAGGGTGAACAAGCAAATCATCTAGTTCAAGTTCAGCTAAGCTGGATACGATGCGTATTCTTCCCTCATGTTGAGTCCCCTGTATTTGCCCACTTAGCCCTTCAAGCTTGAGGTGACGTTTATTAAATCGGGTCCCTAGTTGTGAAAACTCGGACTCAATATAGAGTCTATCGGACGGTTCAAGCGTCGTATCATATATAATCACGCTGTTTTGCAGGCTGCCAGTTAACTCGAGATCACTTACCGGTAAAAAATCGTCTGACAAATGTGAGAAAATATTCAGAAAAGGATCGATATCATCAAGATTCAGGTAGCTGGCATTAGTGATATATTGGTATTTATTATGTTCAACGTCATAAATTTTCTTTAAAGAAAATACAGATTTCGGCCACGCTCCATTTGGAGTTACCAGTTCTTCAATATCAAGCATGACTTCAA
>CAZDFI010000124.1:2920-6248 GCA_964504725.1 uncultured Enterobacteriaceae bacterium | reverse complement strand
CCCCTCAATCTGCTTCAATAAACTACGATATTGAATTAATCTTTCCTGCGCACCTTCAACAATCTTGTCAATCTTCTTTTGCGATTTCTCCGCTTCTACCAGTTTCTTCTCGCCTACTTGTTGGGCTTCATCAAGCTTGGCAGAAAATGCTTGTACAGACAGAAGAAGGAGCGGGATACTGATTACCAGCACCCGTATAATTTGTATTATCTCTTTGATCATCAATCGATTACCTTTATCAGTATTTGATTAATTACGACAAGGAAACATTCATGTTTGCTCGCGTACAGTTCCCGGGTACTTTTATATATTCAAGTAACATGCTATATGCTATACGTAAATCAATCCTAAATTCTCTTGAGTTGTTATCAATAACTCCATGATGGGCGTTGTTACTGCTTTGTAGGTGATGATGAGCTTGTCTTTCTTGCAGATACAGGCTCGATTTATACTAACCAAGCTGTAGACTATGCTATTAAATTAAATTTAACAATATTTAAATATGAATATATAACGTACTGAATTATATAAATAATTAATCTAACTGTTAAGTAATATTTAACAATTAAATGTCTTGCTAACGACGAGACTTTAATCAAGTTACATGCGGAGTATTATAAATATCAAAGGTTTAGTGACCCATCAAACATGCTTTAGTGAGTTTGTCACCTATGCTAGGATTCTGCCAGTTTTAAATAAATAAGAATTAGGGTCATTGTTTACAAATCAGGGGGGGCGGAAGTTCGAAACTCTCCGGGCGCGCCATTTGCAGGAGAAAATCGTTTGATCCAGACAAAAAAAATACTGGTAGTTGGCGGTGGTTCATCCGGTTGGATGGCTGCGTCGTACCTAAACGCTAAACTTAACTACGGTGACTTAAAGCGTGCTGAAATCACCGTCATCGAGTCGCCAGACACGCCCAGAATAGGCGTAGGCGAGGCCACCATTCCAAATATCAAACATTCGCTGCAGGTGATTGGCCTAGATGAAACCAAATTCATGCGGGCTGTGGATGCGACCTTTAAACAGTCTATTCGTTATGAGAACTGGACGCACAACACAGGCGATGTCTATCACCATCCGTTTAACCGTTACGAGCTGACTCCCGTTGATCAGTTCGTCGAAAACTAGCTAAGGAGTGACCGCTCCATTCCGTTCATGGAGACAGTCACCCATCAGGTAAGGATCTGCGAAATGGGACTGTCCGCACTATCGCTGGATCATAGGAACCCAGGACCACCATTGACATGCGCGTATCATATGAATGCGCTCAAGTTTGCGGACTACTTGGCGGGGTTTTCGACTGCCCGTGGCGTCACACACCATCTTGATCATGTCACAGACGCCGAGTTAACCGAGAATGGTAATATTGCTGCCGTGTTAACCAAATCGGGGCAGCGCATCGAAGCTGATCTCTTTATTGACTGCACAGGTTTCGCGGCACTACTGATCGAGAAGAAACTGGGCATTGGTTGGGTGGATTGCTCACAATGGCTGCTTTGCGACCAAGCTGTTGTGCTTCGTGTTCCCTATGATCATTATTATCCCGGTTATGTGAGACCATATACAGCAGCCACAGCGTTATCATCTGGATGGGTTTGGGAAATTCCACTTCGCAGTATGCGTTCACTCGGTTACGTGCATTCCAGTGCATTTCAAAGCGCGGAGGATGCGGAGAAAGAAGTGCGGGCATTTGAAGGGCTTCACTCTGATCCTCTCGATACAACACTCGTTAAATTCAAGGTGGGGCGTCGGGAGAAAGTCTGGCACAAGAATTGTATTTCGATAGGTCTGTCCGGTGGTTTTATCGAGCCCCTCGAATCAACAGGACTGTACCTAAGCAATCTGGCAACAGTAATGCTTGCGGAACATTTTCCCCGTGACAATAATTTCGAGCCGCTAGCGTTTCGTGTCAATCGAATTCTCGAAAATCGATTCTATGAAATTCTAGATTTTATCAATATGCACTATTGCCTGACTAAACGTAACGACTCGGAGTTCTGGATAGAGATCCGACAGCCACAGCGTATTAATGATCGCCTTCAGGCAAAACTGGATTTCTGGAAACACAAACCACCCACCCAAACTGATTTTGAAGATCAATATTTTCCGGGTATGCCGGATACTCTAATTACATCCGCTAGTACGACTGGTGATCATCGATCACCAGTTGACACGGGAACATTGTGGAGTTTATTTAGCTACGAAGCGATCCTCTATGGTATGGAATTCCTCAAAGAAGAATGTGATGCCTGGTACGGAAAAAATCGACCCGGGTCAGTTATTAGTCAGAACATACTTAAGAAGGTAAGGAACGCACCCAAGAGATTACCCACTCACGAGAAATACCTGAAAGAAATATTGGGCATGCAGGACTACCCGGTCTCGGCGTATTAGGGCATTTCAAGTTTTATGGCCACGAATTACCTGGCAGTTTAAATACGGTTAATCCCGTTCTGATATTGATTTATCGAACGGGTATTTCTGTTCTCTTTGTTACCGTGCGTAAAGTGAAACTCGACCTGACTCTTGCGACCCCAGGCAAGCTTGTCAGTGAACGGTGATGGATGCGTTCATAATCACTGGCATCAGTGACGACGACTCTTAATAGATAATCAAATTCACCGGTCATAAGGTAACACTCCATCATTTCAGGGACTTCCAGGACACTTTTTTCAAAGGCATTAAGATCTTCCTGCTGTTGCCGTGATAATGAAATTTCGACAAACACATTACCAGGGATACCTACGGCTTCCTGATTAACAATCATTGCATACCGTTCAATGACTCCTTCCTCTTCAAGCATTTTGACCCTTCGCAGGCAGGCAGATTCTGAAAGATTGACTCTTTCCGCTAAGTTGACATTACTTAATTTACCATTCAATTGCAGTTCATGGAGAATGGCACGATCAATGCTATTTAAGTTCATATACACAATAAAACACCATTATTATAGTAATTCTTCGAAGAAAACTTAAGAATCATAGTAAATTTTCAATGAATACACAAGAATATTTTTGCATTTTTACACTATCATAATATCAGTTCTCAGCTGTCATCTAATATGAAGAAGGAGAATAAAAATGTTAATCGGTGTACCAAAAGAAATAAAAAACCACGAATATCGTGTAGGTCTGACGCCAGCAAGCGTTCGTGAACTGGTCAATCACAGGCATCAAGTATTGATCGAAACAGATGCCGGTAAAGGCATTGGTGCGGATAATGATAAATACGTCCGGGCAGGTGCATCGATTGCAACGAATGCTGGGGATGTTTTTGAAAAGAGTGACATGATTATCAAGGTAAAAGAACCTCAGCCGAATGAATG
>CAZDFI010000124.1:0-2910 GCA_964504725.1 uncultured Enterobacteriaceae bacterium | reverse complement strand
TGCAAAAGACTTCGCGAAGGTCAGATACTCTTTACCTATCTTCATCTGGCACCTGATCCGCAACAAACAAGGTTCTTATTAGAATCGGGTGTCACCGCAATAGCCTATGAAACGGTCACAGGCCCGAATAATTCCTTGCCTTTACTGGCTCCTATGAGTGAGGTTGCCGGGCGTTTGTCGATCCAGGCAGGTGCCTACTGTCTGGAAAAAGCACAACATGGTGCCGGGATATTGTTAGGTGGTGTCGCCGGCGTAGCCCCGGCAAAAGTATTGATCATTGGTGGTGGTGTCGTCGGAGATAATGCAGCAATGATGGCCAGGGGCCTTGGTGCTGATGTTACGATTATGGATCGTTCATTACCTCGCCTACGTGAACTAGAAAAAGAATACAGTGGGGCAGTAAAATGTGTCTATTCGACCTCGGAAATGATCGAAGAATATGCTCTTGATGCAGATCTGGTGATTGGTGCAGTGTTGATCCCGGGTGCGGCAGCGCCCAAATTGCTAAACAGGGATCTGATTAGCCGTATGAAAAAAGGATCGGTGGTTGTTGATGTGGCTATTGACCAGGGAGGATGTTTTGAAACATCAAAAGCCACAACCCATCAGGAACCCACCTATATTGTCGATGATGTCGTTCATTATTGTGTTGCCAATATGCCGGGTGCAGTACCGAGGACCTCTGCTATCGCCCTGAATAATGCGACATTACCATATGTTATTTCACTTGCTGATAATGGTTACAGAAAGGCTATGGAAAATGATCCTGATTTGTTAAATGGTTTAAATATCCATCAAGGCCTTATCACCTGCGAAGCGGTAGCAAGTTCTTTTGATCATAATTACATGCCGGCAGAGATTGCGATTAGTAGCCTTGCTGCATGATTAGAAAGGTATTTGCCTGATATAATTGTTTTTCACCCTAAAAGTAGAAAAGTAACTGCTTTATAAATTATGAAAAAGCCAATTGATCAGGCAATACACCGTGATAATTTATTCGGCACAAATGTTGAACCAACATATAGTGGCGCACTTAGTTTCATGCGTCGGAAATACACTCGCGATCTTAAGAGTGTAGATGTGGCCGTTACAGGAATTCCATTTGATTCAGCAACTTCAAACAGACCAGGTACAAGATTTGGGCCTCGTGGAATTCGGGAGGCTTCTACGCAACTAAGTTGGGCGAAATTGGATGACTGGGATATTGACGTATTCGATAAAATGGCAGTGATCGATTATGGTGATTGCGAGTTTGATTACGGCAAACCCGAAACGATCCCAGTAAGTATCCAGGAACATGCAAAAAACATTATCTCCCAATTTGCGGGGTTACTTACATTAGGTAGAGATCACTTTATTACATATCCCATTCTCAAGGCACATGCGGAGAAGTATGGTGCCTTGTCTTTAATTCACTTCGATGCACATTCCGATACCTGGGAAGATGATGATAGTCGGGTAGATCATGGCACCATGTTTTATCATGCGGCAAAAGAAGGTATTGTAAACGTGGATAGTTCAGTACAGATAGGATTACGAACATTTAATGAAAAATCCTGGGGATACAACCGTTTAAAAGCACCCTGGGTACACGAGCATGGCATAACTGCAGTAGTTAATCGTATTCATGTAATTTCAGTTTCTTATTGATGAAATTCGCTTTACATAATCATAAGTAAATGGCATTAAAAGCATGAGAACGTAACTGGCAAATTCAGCAAAAGAGATAAATCCGTTTTATCTCAATATCTCTGACACTTTAGTTACCTTTACTAGCGGCAATTCAACCCCACAAGTGGGGTAAGTCCCTGAATTCTTGTGTCATTACAGATCCGTCACAGAGATTGCTATCAGAGACCAGACTGTTTGGCGGTGGTTACAGTCTGCAGCTAGCTCGTCTCCCGTAGAAATTCCCTGATACCAGGGAAAATACAGGGAATTTTTACGATTCTTGGCCAAATAAAAACAGGAATATACTCTGAAACCGCCAAACCACACGCATTCTAACATATCACATTTGCAAGTCGTCAAAATTAACAGGGAATTATCAGGGAAAACGTCTTTGTATGAGATACCTATATATAATGTATAGGTACTGACAAGCTAATGTAAAACTTATCCAGTTCGAGGCAAATTTAGTCTACCCTATAACTAATAATCAATGACTTAGAAACACCTACCTGCTCTGATTACGTCCTCAAATCAGTTAACTTGTCAGTACCTTAAAACATTTAGATAGGAGGTAATTATGAA
Source organism: uncultured Enterobacteriaceae bacterium (assembly GCA_964504725.1). Classification (GTDB taxonomy): domain Bacteria; phylum Pseudomonadota; class Gammaproteobacteria; order Eutrophobiales; family Eutrophobiaceae; genus SMWN01. The sequence goes on along the minus strand of CAZDFI010000124.1, from coordinate 657 downwards.
ATATTTAACATTAATTCTGACATTAATCGCAATTGCAATTACACCCTACGCAAATGCTCAACATATAACGGATATAGAGAAGATTAACTGGGAGGTCAATCAACAGTTTGACAATATTCCTGATAATTGCTTAATCGTAGCTAAAGAGAATCAAAGATTGCTATTAAAGCAAAAATCGTTGTTATTCAACTAACATTTGCAACTATGAAACATGCCGTTTTGTGTGTTGATAATCAATGCATTGATAATGGCGACATCACCAACAATATCTTCAATAAGAACGAATTAAGATATTATGGTAAGGTGCTGTAAGAGTGTTATAAGACTTCAGGGCCTGTCATACCAGTCAAGATTTTTTAACAGGCTGTTAGTTATTTTCACAAAACTTTTTAACGACTAGATCTTTCTTCTTTTGATAGCAAACTATTTTTAATTGACCATGTTTTTTCAGTGTATTTAGCATTAGAATGGGTTGCATTGTTATTCCCCTATCGATATTTCGTACTATTATTTCCCTCATAGCAAAATCTAGTTCTTGCCAAACACTGAGACCAACTTCTGCAATAATCTGCTGTACCTCAAGTTCCCATGGCCCTGCTTTCGTTGCATTCTCTATAGCTTGTTGTAGCTCCTGATCAATCTCCCCCATCCGATACT
>CAZDFI010000123.1:0-6399 GCA_964504725.1 uncultured Enterobacteriaceae bacterium | reverse complement strand
TGCCAGGATAAAAAGGATATTGGTGTGTGCTGATATAAAGCACAGAGGGATCGTCTTCGAAGGTATGTTGCGTGCCATTACCATGATGCACATCCCAGTCAAGGATCAGAATCTTATCCAGTTGATGCATTTGCTGCAGGTATTTAGCGAGAATGGCAACATTGTTAAAGAGACAAAAGCCAAGGGCCTGATCCTGTTCTGCATGATGACCGGGTGGTCTAATCAGTGCGAGACCATTCTTAATCTCTTTATTAATGACTTTATCGGCAATTTCAAGCACAGCTCCTGTGGCTAAAAGTGCGATATCGTAAGACTCCGGGCAAATACTGACATCCATTGAATCAAGAAAGTGATTGCCTGATGAGCACGTCGCTTGCGCGCGCTTGATATAATCAAGGTTGTGAACTGATTCAATCCATTTCAAGTCAGCAGTTTTAGGGACCAGATGTGTTAGTGAATCAAACCAGGATTGTTGTTCGAGGTGTTGTATAGATACTTGCAGACGTTCGCTACACTCTGGATGACCCTGACTGGTTTTATGCTCAAGAAATACAGGATCATACAGTAAACCAGTCTTCATAAATCTGATGCAGCCACAACCTAGGCAATTCGTTTGATGATGGCTTCGGTATATTCGACTGTTGTCGCATTACCCCCCAGATCGCCTGTACGAATATTGTCTTCATTCAGAACAGCTTTAATCGCACGACGCAATTGTTTAGCTTTATCATGTTCATTCACATGTTCTAACATCATAGCCGCAGCGAGTAGCATGGCTGTCGGGTTAGCAACCCCCTGACCTGCAATATCCGGAGCTGTTCCGTGTACTGCTTCGAAGATTGCGACGTCAGGACCGATATTGCCACCAGGTGCCAGACCTAATCCGCCGACAAGACCGGCAATCTCGTCAGAGAGAATATCTCCGAACATATTACTGGTTAAGATGACGTCAAATTGTGAGGGGTTGATGACTAATTGCATGGCTGTATTGTCAACGATGCGTTCTTCAATCTCTAAATTATTATTATAAGACTCACCCACCTCAAGCGCTGTATCAAGAAAGAGACCGGTCAATTTTTTGAGAATATTGGCTTTATGTACGATAGTCACCTTTTTACGATTATTGCGTAAAGCGTAGTCAAAAGTAAATTCTGCAATTCTCCTGCAACCTGAACGTGTCATGATCCCTGATGCAGAGGCAACGGCTCTTGGATCACCATCCACAGGGATATAGTGCTCAACACCTACATACAAACCTTCGGTATTTTCGCGGATTAAGATCAGATCAATATCGTCGAAGCGTCCTCCAGGAATAAAGGTATGTGCAGGTCTGACATTGGCATACAGATTAAACTCCTCTCTTAAACGAACGGTCGCTGAACGGAAACCTTCACCCACAGGTGTTGATAAGGGTGCTTTTAATGCCAATTTAGTTTGTCGAATGCTGTCCAACATGGGCTTGGGTAACACATCGCCAGATTCTTCCAATGCAGCAAGGCCTGCTTTAAAGCGAGACCATTCAAAGGGTGCTTTTAATGCATCCAAAACATCGATAGATGCTTCGGTAATTTCAGGACCAATACCATCGCCGTCTATTAGTGTTGCGGGTATTTTATTAATGTTGCTTTCTCCTTTTTGTTGCCATGACAAAAAATATGGTTTAATTCTTATAGTTTATGAAGTAACTAATACAGAAATCTTATATTACAGTATGTACAGGACTTACATTTTACTCAGGGCTTTAGATTGTTTAGTTTTCAGGGCTTGAAGCTCAGTGGCGCTTGAATCCGGTATGACGATCAGGTCATGGAGGATGCGGGCAGTTTCCTGCAACAGGACATCATGCGGTTTATCTTCATCGTTCTCTTCCTCGAACTCGTCAATTGCCAAAGAGACATCTCTTTTCGGAAGCGGTTCAAGCCCTTGTACGATTCTTAATTCATTTTCAAGTTCATGTTTCATGTCAAGTAGTTGAGCACGTTCTATTTTGCGTTTGCTTTCCTTAAGTGATGTCGATTTTTTATCATTGCTTTTTTTAACTAATTCCATCTGTTCAAGAAGTAATTTAAAAGCCTTGTCAGATTTCACGCGATCTTCGTGTAATGACTGAATAATTTTATAATCTTTTACCGGTGCATTTACTTTAATATATCTTGCCGGTTTAACTTCATCCCAGGGCAGGGAATTTTCCAGTGAACGCTCTCCGTAATCTTCAATATTTATTGCTGTGGGAAAAATAATATCAGGGATAACGCCTTTGTTCTGATTGCTGCCTCCACTAACACGGAAAAACTGTGCAATAGTCGTTTTAAGTTTACCGTGATCAACTTTAGGGTTTTTAATGAAGTGATTTAGATCGACAATGTTTTGTACTGTCCCCTTACCATAAGTAGGTTCGCCGACAATAATTCCACGTTGGTAATCTTGAATAGCGCCCGCAAAAATTTCGGAAGCAGAAGCACTGTTCCTGTCGACCAGTACAGCCAGAGGACCTGCGTAAAAAAGAGAAGGATCAGGATCATTATTGATATCGATTTTTCCTGACGAATTTTTCGTCTGCACGACAGGTCCTTCTTTAATAAAGAGCCCTGTTAGCGTTAATGATTCTGAGAGAGAACCACCACCATTCGCACGTAAATCAATGATAATGCCTTCAACGCCTTCTTTATTGAGGTCGGAAATAAGTTTACGAACATCCCTGCTGGTACTTCTAAAATCAGGATCGCCTTTAGCTTGAGCTTCGAAGTCTATATAAAAAGTAGGGATATCAATGACACCAATCTTTTTGTCTAATCCGGGTAACTCAATTATGTTAGATTTTGATGCCGATTCTTCAAGTTTGATCTTGTCCCTCGTTAATGTGATTACTCTGGTCAAGTCTTCGTTGCCAGTTTTGCCGGGAATTATTTCAAGACGGAGGACAGTATCTTTGGGTCCACGGATAAGTTCAACGACGTCATCAAGTCGCCAACCAATTACATCAAGAATTTCACCATTCTTACCCTGACCGACCCCGATAATTTTGTCTTTGCTATGTAATTTTTTACTTAAGTCTGCTGGTCCACCAGGAATAACCTTCTGGATAAGGGTGTAATCATTTTCACTTCTAAGGACTGCACCGATGCCTTCAAGAGAAAGCCGCATACTGATATCAAAATTTTCAGATGTTCTGGGCGAAAAGTAGGAGGTATGTGGCTCGATTGTCGTTGTATAGGCGTTCACAAATGTTTGAAAGACATCATTTGAATCAAGTTGGAAGGTGCTGGTGTAAATTCGCTGATATCGCTTCTTTAAGGTGTCTTTTATTTCTGTCTTTTCTTTGCCTGTTAATAAAAGATTCAGCATGTCATTCTTTACACGTTTGCGCCAAAATTCATTTAATTCTTCAACATCATCGGACCAGGTAAGTTCGCGACGGTCAAATTGATAGTCTTCGTCAATTTCGAAATCAATTTCTTTTTTTAATTCAGAAATCGCGTAATTGGTGCGTTCTTTGACTCTTTTTCTGTAGATTCTGAATATATCGAAAGCGGGTTCCAGGTTTGCTTCTTTTAGGGCCTCGTCCAGTTTATATCTGTATTTTGAGAAATTCTGTATATCTTCATTCAGAAAAAAACTGTGGTTTGGATCCAGGCTCTTCAGATACGCGTCAAACATTGATGACGACAATGTGTTATCTATAGGTTTTTTTCGGTAGTGATGACTATTGATAATATAAGTAATCACCTCAGTTGCATTGATATGTTTTTTGGCAGGGGTTAATTCCGATTGAGGCACCAATGGCGTGTCAGAATAAGCATTTGTCAGGAAAACAGCCAGACAGAATGCCAACCCGAATTTATTGAATAGTGGAATTTTCTTCATAATAAATAGTGCCAACTTAAAAAACCAGATTCATCCTTGCAATTGCCCATTATATCTCATTTTACTGTCTCTCGGTTACTGCTCTCCGGGGTTTTGGTCATTTTGCTCATCAGAATTAGCGTCAACTTTTACAAGTGAATTCGTATTTTTATCCTCTAATACTTCAAGTTGGATGCTGATTTCCTTTGCTTTCTTGTTGCTGCCTCCAATAAATCTCGGCGCTTCCTGATAATATTTCATAAGATCCGTCAGTGCATCGATATTTTCTGGATCTAACTCAACGGCACGTTTAAGAGATTTCTTTGAGGCTTTAGCCAGTCGCATTGCTTTTAACCATCCTGATATTTCTGCCAATTCTCCATAAGATTTGGCAAGCCAGTGATGATAGCGTGAGATATTCGGGGATTTACCAATTGCGCTGGTAAATTCGTTGATGGCCGCATCAATCTCACCGGCTTCATAGAAAATCTGACCTTGATTGAAGTTATTTTCGGCTTCAGTCAGGTCTCCTTCATTGGCAAAACCATTGAAAGCGATCAATGAGATGAATAAAAAGAGTATTAAATTTGTTAAATGCATAATTCAGGAAAGAATGGGCATATTATTAATGTAATTATTTGTATTTAACACGAATGATTGCAGGGTCAAATAATAAGGCGGCTTCACAGACAGGTGAGTCGTCATAATAATTTACTTATTGAATGATCTGTTATTAATTTGTAGCAATTAATTCGATATCAAACACCAAAGTCGATGCGGGGCCAATCAAATCACTCGCAGCGCGGTCTCCGTATGCGAGTTTTGAAGGAACATAGATTTGCCATTTCGATCCTGTCTTCATCATTGGCACGACTTCCTGCCAGCCCTTGATGACCTGTGTCAGTGAGAGTGTTGCAGGTTCTCCACGGTCATAAGAGCTATCAAAGACCGTTCCATCAATCAATGTGCCTTTGTAATGAACAGTGACACTACTTCCCGCAGCGGGTTTTACACCAGTACCTTCCGTGATGACTTTATATTGAAGGCCAGTTGGTGATTCGATGACACCTTCTTTCTTTTTGTTTTCAGCCAGGAAAGCATCGCCTGCTTTTTGGTTTGCTGCAATTGCAGCTGACTGTTGTTTGCTAATCGTTTCCTTGTACTGCGCGACGATATTCTTCATTTCTTCCATGCTGATTTTTGGTTCATTTTGTTTTAGCACGTCTTCAATGGCTTGAATAAACGCAGGGACATCAAGTTCGACATTTTGTTGTGCTACGCCCATGGCAAAATATGTGCCCATGGCATAACTTAATTTTTGCTCGTCCGTTTTTATTCCGGGGTTGACATCTGTAGCTGCAAATGCCGATAAACTGGTCAATATAAAAACGACTGCTAAAAAATATTTTTTATTCATGTTTTACCTGTATCTGTGTGGGACTAATCATGTGTATGAGTATGTTTTAAGGTTCGGGATCATCCCATAATCGGTATTTATATCCAGCAATATCTATGCAAGATGAGTCTATAGTGCACCACTATCCCGTAATGTGTCTGCCAGGGCCAAAGCCATTACCCTGTACCCTTTTTCATTAGGATGAACCGTATCTGACTTCATAGAAGCATCCGACAATATTTCCGGCAGAAGGTTCTGAATAAAAAGGACATCGGTATTCTCTGCAATACTGCTATAGAGCTTCGCAGAGCTAAGAAATATTCCAGGTTTCGGTACACCAAGAAGAATCACAGGAATGTTTTTGTTTGTCGCCAGAGCGATCATTTGTCGGATATTGGCTTCTGCCTCGGCAAGGTTTTCCCTATGTAATATGTCGTTTCCACCATGACAAAGAATTAATAATTTTGGTTGGTGTTTATCAAGTAATTCAGGCAAACGTTTGAGTCCCTGTATTGTTAATTCACCAGGGACACCCGCATTAATCACTTTGCGGTTGATTGAATTTTCCAGAATAGCCGGATAGCTTTCACCCTTACTCGCACCCGTGCCATGGGTCAGGCTATCGCCAAAAGCGAGAATGACAGCATCATCTGAGAGTGGATTTATCTGTGGTGTGGAATCGCTGCAGGCAGTTAGGCATAGTAGTAGCAGGAGGCAGAGTGTTTGGCGGATGTTATTCATTATCATTTCGCTGGAATTATAAGTATCAGATGTTAGCTGTTTTCTTTTGCACGATCCTCAAGGAGAAATACACGAAGCTCTCGTTCTCCTCGCATAACATAGAGGATATAGATCTTGTCGCTTTTTACTCGATAGAAAACTCTACAAGGCCCAACGACAACTTCTCGATAACGTGATTTCTTCTCAAGCTCTGGGGGTCGACGGCCAGATTTAGGGTGATGCTCTAAACGGCCTACGGCCAAGAATACTTCCTGCACTAAATGTGCCGCTGCATCGAAATTATCTAGCGCTATATATTCTGCTATTTCATTTAGGTCAGATAATGCAGGCTCTGTCCATATTACTTGAGCCACTTAGCCATTGCCCTTTTAGCTTCTTTTTGGGTCAATGTTCGACCTTCCTGAATTGCACGCTCACCT
>CAZDFI010000122.1:2030-6402 GCA_964504725.1 uncultured Enterobacteriaceae bacterium | reverse complement strand
CGAAAGCAGCAGGTTTGTATTCGCTTCTTAAATTTCAGCTTCCCAGCGAAAGCGGGCATACGGGGGAATAGATCTGTACTATACTTTTAGAGCGATGCCGCGTAAGGAAGTGTGAGGTGGTAAAGATCCTTTTAGTCACCATTCCCGCACAGTGTAGATGTACAAACTATAAACTTAAATAAAAAGGGGGTAGAAAAATGAATACAGTTGTATCTTTACGTCATTACATGAAATTACTCTCTGTTGTTGTCATGGCTACATTAGTATCTGTTTCAATGCCTGCCTCCGCAGAGAAAGAGTCATTAGCAGAGAAAGAGTCATTGTATGATCGTCTGGGTGGTGTTTATCCAATTGCAGCAACAGTTGACGATATGGTAGACCGTTTGTATGTCAACGGAACGCTAAATGCCAATCCACAGGTTAAAGCGGTTCACGACCGTGGTGGGCAGGCGGGATTCAAGGTCATGGTTACCAACTGGGTGGTTGAACATGCAGGTGGACCCAAAATTTATTCCGGCTTTCCGTTGGACAAAGCACACGCTAATCTGAAAATCACAGACCGTGAGTTTGATGTCGTATTAAACGAAGCTGCGACAACATTTTACAAGTTCAATGTGCCGAAAACAGAAATGGACGACTTAATGGCGCTTTTGGAAAGCTACCGTTCACAGGTGGTCACTGTTAAGTAAATACAATTACCCATTATCCAGTAGCCCCGCTTTATGCGGGGTTTTCTTTTTCTGATAATTGCTCGAATGTCGGTATTGGCCTATTCTGTTGAAAAACTCCATTTTTTGTGAGGATAAGAAATCTATAGCTGTTTAAGCGATTTAAATTCTATTAGATATGAGGGGACTCATGAAAGTCTTGAAATATCCATATAGATCCTCTGGTTTGCTTACACACGATAAAAGGATGGCAATCTCGAAGTAATTGTCTCTTGGCAGAAATTTAGCATCTTCAAATTATCGAGTTTTTCAACAGAATACAGCGATAGCGGACATTCGACTATTAATAATGTTATGCTGCTTTCGACCAAAAGTAGGCATTAATAATAATGAATTTACAAATAATAACCCTTAATTATTACGATATTGAGAGTCCACCATATTGGGGTTATTGGGATTCCCAATAACATACTGTTAGAACGCACCCACTCTGAAAATGGAAGAGAACTACTTTAGCGATTCGGAACGAGGAGCGAAGCCTCGCACTAAGGAAGAAATACCCGACGAACTCTGGGGAGGGATAGTGGGCTTGATAGGTAGCGAGCTAAGTAAGCAATATTTTGCGATCGACTTTCCACTGGCGGCAGTATCCTACTGAAAGATGAAAATGCCTAACAAGTTTGTCAAAAGGACCCTCCTGACGTCGCGCCTTTTACAAAAGCGTTAGGCGAACTGATCTATGAGCTTCTGGAAACGAACACTCATCGTCGTTGCAAAATTTACCAGCGGCCTTTTAGTTGTGGTAATTGGAATTTTTGTGATTTTGTATTTCTTGCTACATAAAAGTGACGTCGACGTCCGACGGTACAGTGAGCACCTATCGACAGATAATTCACACACGCTTATTATCGATGTCGGCAATCCATCAATGCCGTACGGACCGCATACGGTCGATATTTCAGTTGCCAATGCGTTGAATAAAACGATAGTACGAGGCCAATTTCATCTCTCGAATGACGGTTCTAATATCAGCTCTGCGAATATAGAAGCGCGTTGGTTGGACGCTGATAATGCTGAAGTCTGTTTGAGAGGTGACGAACAATCCGACGCTGTTATATCAATTCAGGTCTCTAGCCGAAACATGATCGAAAAGGACGGGGAATGTTGAATTCAGCTATAGTGAAAAATCGCCCGCCTAACCAGTTGCTCAACCTGACCGTTGATAGCGTCCTCATTTCGCTGCCGCTTCAGCCGTCGCAGTAAACAGCGCTGCCGAAGCAAAACATTATATCTGACCGTCCGCTTTCAGTATTAACCAGTTGCTTATTAGTATCTGGTGAATGTCCGCCTTTGGCCGTTATACCGGATGTTCAAACCTGAATTAAGCAAATGATTTGCTGAATGTCTGCTTGCGACCCAAAGCGGACATTCAACAGTTAACGTAACAGTGTCTTAGACAGGATTTACAGGATAATTGCAGGATGTAATAGTTTTAAAAAATAGAAAGTGACCTTTGATTTAATGCAGTGTTGGTGGATGTTTACTTAACCAGGCTAATGCTTTTCGGGTTTCAGGAAAAACAGGTTGTGCGACGGTATCTGTATATGTTTCCGTAAATATTTTACTCTCAGAAATACTGTCAAGCATTCTCATCATTTTTTTTACGCTTGTACCTCTAGCACTGTAGCAGCAATGGATATATTGTTTTATGATATCGCTTAGCCGTGTTCCCTTTTCTTCATAGAGTCTTTGATCTGCATGCATGAAATAAGCCGCACCACCCCAGTACAATCGCACGTAGGCGCCCGTTTGGCCGACAATCAAACTTAAATCAGCAATGGATATATCATTCAACCCTCGTCTTGCACGTGCACGTTGAAAACGCTCGTTCAGCTTTGCCGTGCCTTTAGACCAGCTTATCGTATTATTCGCATACATGATTTGATACTGCAGATAGCTTGAAATACCCTCGGCAAACCACCGGCCTTCATCACCAAGGTAAGGAAACATCAAGTGTGTGAGTTCATGCGGTGCGGTCCAGTCACGCTTGAACGATTGCCATGAATGTGAAGTATCAACATAAAAATGGACTGCCCGTTCTCCTCTTTTATCCGTGTTCGCCCAGGGCACTGGCTCATATGATTTAGCATGACGATGAAAATAAACACTATAAGAATATGGCAGCGAACCAAAAAGTGTTATCAATCCACTTTCTACATGTTCTATCCAGGCCTTCAAACCGGCAGCCTCACTTTGCGAAAAATCACTTTCCCAATGCCAATCCGGCATTGCATGCACCAAGCCAGCGTAGCAGAAAATAAAAAATAGAAATATCCTTGCCATCTGTTGAATAGACATAAGTGTGCTGAATATGTTCAAACGATGGATGCCAGTTTAGACCATCCTGATCTTTGACAGGATGTAATAGTTTTAAGAAACAACTAGAAACAATCGACACTGACCCTATTAATTTTTATTGGTCAGTCGCTTACTAGTACCTGATGAACGTCCGCTTTTGGCCGGAAAACGACCATTGGCCAGTATAGTTCTTCTTAGCCCCGCTGAAGGCCGGTTATCGACCCATATTGGACATTTGTATCAGATTCTTAAACGTTAATTACCCAGCGTAAGTAGTCATTCGGCTAAATCTATTGAACAGGTACTAAGTGCCAAGAGAGGAAGTACACATCCTCACAGACAATACCATTTTATATAGGATCAGCTAATTATACCGCAAAAAAATTCTTCGGCGGTCCATTCCTTGAACCACTCGCCCAGATTGGCAGTGAGCTTATCTATATCAACATCGGGTAGTAAAGCACATGCTTCCAATGCTGCGCCCAGGGTTTCTCCGTCCTTTAGTCTGGACAAAAGCAGGTAACGATCTTGATCCAGGTCAACACGCCAGACTCTGTAGTTGCAGCGATAGACCACAACAAAAGTTTTTTCAGGTTGTGGGATATCCATGTGTCGGTCTTCGCGCACAGCCGTCATGTAGGTATTAACCGGATAATCCAATTCAAGCAGGCATAGGGCAGGGTTGAATTGCAAACGAATGTCAGCCCATTTTTCATCAGGGATTCTTTGCAGGGTCTCTATAGGAATTCGCTCGACATGACGTTCATCGAACATGTCCTCCATTGCTCGTTCTACTGTGGCAACAGCCGCCACGAATTCCTGATGTGGAATACCCTTTGCCTCAGTGAGCAGATAGAGGGGAAATTTAATACTGAGCCGGTTCAGGTTGTAATAGGTGGAGGGATGATGAGTGACATAATTCTTAACGACCTTGTTGAATAATTCCTCGCCAAGCACGTGAGAGACGGTAGGATATTCATTCGATATGACTTCATTGAGTCGCCAGAAATACATATTGGCGTAGATCGAGATTCGATCCAGTGAGGTCAGTTCATCCGACGGTAATACGGTTTGTTCCAGTTTAAGTGCTTGTTCATTATTTTGCGTCGAATTTGCTTTGGTCCCGGCCTTTGCGCCATCGGGATGTGTGACGACTGAATGCATCCAGCGTTCGATGCGATCCAGTTGTGATGCTTCACGAGGCATGACGTACCTTTGTCGTTTGTCGAAATTGTGCGGCCTTCATGACTTCGGCATGTAACTCTTCGAAGGGAGGGATATGGTCATCCCATTCAAGTAATGTCGCACGACCACCAGCGCGTTGGTGCACGTTGGCATAGAGCTCC
>CAZDFI010000122.1:0-2020 GCA_964504725.1 uncultured Enterobacteriaceae bacterium | reverse complement strand
CCACACCGGATCGATCACATGGCTGTCATGCGTATCGATACAGTGTGTCCCTTTGTCGGTATGTCCGGCCAGGTGGATCTGTACTACGCGTTCATAAGGGATACCCGCCAGGTAGGAATAGGGATCGAGTCCGTGGTTACGGCAGGTGACATAGACATTATTAACATCCAACAACAGACCACAGTCTGCATCTTCTGCCATACGCGCCAGGAATTCTTCCTCGGCTAATGTGGAGCTGGCGAAGGTCAGGTAGGTGGAGGGGTTTTCCAGGATCAAGGGTCGCTCCATAAAATCCTGAACAATACGGATCCGATCGACCAGAAATGCCAAGGTTTCCTCATTGTAAGGAAGCGGATAAAGATCATGTCCGTTACGCCCGGCAACACCGGTCCAGCAGACATGATCACCCAGCCATAGGGCATTCACACGTTCGGCCAAAGACTTAAGCTTACGTAGATAGTCAAAGTCGATGGGGTCCGTGCTGCCGATTGACATCGACACGCCATGCATCACGATAGGGTAACGCTCGGCGATTAGATCAAGTACGTATAAAGGACGGCCCTCGGTGTCCATAAAATTCTCGGACATGATCTCAAACCAGTCCACCTCCGGCCAGTTTTCAAGGATATGGTTAAAGTGGACTGTCCGCAGCCCGACCCCTAGTCCCAGATCAAGAAAGTCCCAACAGTTTTTTATGTGCACAGAATTTCCTTTATGAATGTGGAATCACTCGTAAGTATGCTACAGGAGCTGAAAATAATTAAGGAGTTAACAGGGCACGCGGCATTCCAGCCGGTGCCCCATCTATACCCAAATTTTTATTGATAATTCAATTGAAGATTTGGCGTCCTAAAACCTCCTGCAATGCAAAGTGCTGCTTTATATGTGCCCTTCAGGGACAGGGATCCCACAACCGCCCTTACCTTTGCAAGAATTCTTGCCTGCGCAACCGTTGTCACCCGGACCACAACCACCTTGACCTTTGCACTCATTTTGGCCCTTACAGGAATGTTTACTGACTGTTGCACAACCGCCATGGCCCTTACATGAGTTCTTGCCCGCGCAGCCGCCATCACCCGTACTACAACCACCTTGACCTTTACAGCCGTTCATGCCTTTGCAGGCATGTTTATCTGATGCCTCTGCTCTTGCATCTGGCGAGGCTGTTATCTGTATTCCAGACATGATTCCGGCAACAGAAGCAAGCATTAGTTTATTGAAATTTCGACGATTAATAGCCATCCGAGGATCCTCCTGATGTTATTGTTGGAGTCTTTCAAAACAGGATACTAATTCATAAGGAGGACTATCCCCCTCTCCACGATCGGTGCCCTATTGGGATCCGACACAAGGCAGAATTAGTAGTTCCACTAAGAGTTATTATAGGAATAAAAATGTTGGAAATCTTCCCTCGAGCGCAACAATTACTAATTTATCTAATTGTAGATATGTCATTATGATCTAAAGTTTTTACTGTGCTTTTGTGAGCAGCAAGGGATAGAACACTGGTGCGATCTGGACACTCGCAAGATACAAAACTTTATCTCTCAACGTCACCGTGACGGGAGTGGTGGAAACTCACTTGCGCGTTGCCTGTCGTCTATACGTGCGTTTTATAAGTACCTGATAGCCATTGATGAGGCTAAGTATAATCCGGGCACGAAAATCTGGATGAGCTTATTAAGGAGAAGATAAAGTTAGAATATACCACAGGCGGAGGTTATACGCAGGAAGAAGAAAATGCTCTAGAGAGTTTTGGACTATGGTATGACGATTGTATAGAAGCTGGATTAGAGCCAGAAAATATAGTTGATGATGCTGGGCTGAAACTTCTTGTCACAGAAGATGAATTTATGATTTTTGAGAAGGGATGTGAAGCGCTCGGAATATAAATATTAATGTCCGCTTTGGGTCGATAGTGGCCGTTTCTTACATAACATCTGAACGTCAGCTTTCAATATTTACCGGACATTCGCCAAATCAATCGGACCTGACACTTTGATTTCCAATCGCTCTGTCG
>CAZDFI010000121.1:6269-6505 GCA_964504725.1 uncultured Enterobacteriaceae bacterium | reverse complement strand
CCCTGTGTATGGCGATCATGCTGGCATTTTTTTCGATCACGGGCGCTGCTCGTAATGATACCTACTGGATGTCATTGGCCGTGCCAATAGCTCGCACACAGTTTTTATGTATTGCCACCGCCTTTGCTGTACTGGTTTACGCTTTTATCACAAATGATTTTTCTGTGGTTTATGTCGCAAACAACTCCAACACATTGCTACCAGTACAGTACAGAATATCTGCGGTATGGGGAGCG
>CAZDFI010000121.1:0-6259 GCA_964504725.1 uncultured Enterobacteriaceae bacterium | reverse complement strand
TTTTAGCAGGAATCTGCCTGAGGAATTTGTAGCAAGGGTCCTGGGCGTGATGGGGCTTATCAGTGTCGGTTTCCTACTATTTCTGTTACTGACCTCCAATCCCTTTGAACGAGTCTTAATGGCCCCGCAAGAAGGTGCCGACCTGAATCCGCTGTTACAGGATCCGGGTTTAATCATACATCCACCGATGCTTTACTTCGGATACGTAGGGTTTTCTGTTGCATTCAGTTTTGCGATTGCGGCAATGCTTGGAAACCGACGTGATACGGAATGGGCCCGCTGGGCTCGACCCTGGACAATAATATCCTGGGTTTTTCTGACATTAGGCATCGCCCTGGGAAGCTGGTGGGCCTATTACGAACTCGGCTGGGGTGGCTGGTGGTTCTGGGATCCGGTTGAAAATGCTTCATTCATGCCATGGCTGGCTGGCACCGCGCTGATACATTCCCTGGCTGCAACTGAAAAACGTGACATCTTTAAAAACTGGACCATATTACTGGCAATTTGTACCTTTTCCCTGAGCCTGTTGGGCACCTTTCTGGTACGCTCCGGCGTGTTAACTTCTGTACATGCTTTCGCCTCTGATCCGAGCCGGGGGGTCTTCATTTTAATCTTTCTCGGCATGGTAGTAGGCGGTTCTCTACTACTTTATGCCATGCGTGCTCCGGCAATGACGAGTACTGGTAAATTCAGCTTTGTATCACGCGATACATTTTTATTAATCAACAGTGTGCTGCTCGTTGTCGTGATGCTGACGATCTTACTTGGCACACTTTATCCCCTGGTTATTGAAGCAATGGGACTGGGTAAATTGTCAGTGGGTGCTCCTTATTTCAATGCAGTGTTCGTGCCTCTGATGATCCCTGTCGCAATTGCACTTGGATTTGGAGTATTCACGCATTGGCGCAAGGATCAATGGTCACGCATTTGGGCAAAGACCCGAATTGCGGCCATTGCAAGTATTGTGATAGGAGGGTTATTGACGTTTATGCTGGTAGATAGTGCACTCCTGAAAACAGCTGCTGGTCTTTCTATCGCCCTGTGGATTTTCATAACCAATATAGTCAGCCTGTACACAAGAAAAAATACACTGACACTCGGTTTTTGTGGCATGTCTTGCGCCCATATAGGCCTCGCCATTACCATCGTCGGGATCACCATCAGCAGTAATCACAGCCAGGAAGTCCACAAGCGCATGGGACCAGGTGATCGTGTTGATGTGGCGGGTTATACTTTTGAACTGGCTAAAATATCGCAATTACCGGGGCCAAATTACCAGGCAACAGAGGCCACAATCAACGTTTATCAGGACGATAAAATCGTAACAACCTTACATTCCCAAAAACGTATATATTTTGCCCGGGGTAATCCCATGACAGAAGCCGGAATTGATGCGGGCCTTACTCGTGATATCTATGTCTCACTGGGTGAACCATTGGAAGGCGATGACTGGAGCCTGAGGTTCTATTATAAACCTTTTGTCCGTTGGATATGGTTAGGTGCCCTGTTCATGGGTTTGGGTGGCATACTCGCTGCCGCAGACAAACGTTTCAAACGAACAAAGGTAACAAGGCAAGTAGTTATTGCGGATGAAGGCGCAGCATTATCGACCACATGAGAATATCTCTATAGCATGAATCGTTATTTTTTGCCGCTTGCCCTGTTTGTTATCCTGGTTCTGCTCCTTGCTGTCGGCCTGAGTATTGATCCCAAGATGGTGCCTTCACCACTGATCGATAAACCACTACCTGCCTTCAATCTGCCCAAGCTGAAAGCTCCCGAAGACAACATCAAATCGAGTGACTTTCAGGGTGATGTTGTATTGCTCAATGTCTGGGCTTCATGGTGTGTTGCCTGTCGTGCAGAGCATCCATTATTGGTCGAGTTATCAAAAAATAATGAAATGCTTATTTACGGCCTGAATTACAAGGATGCGCGCACCGATGCAATGCAATGGCTCCAGCACTTCGGTGACCCCTATAGAGCCAGTGCATTTGACCTGCATGGCCTGACTGGCATTGACCTGGGCGTTTACGGTGTGCCGGAAACCTTTATCATTGATCGTGCCGGTATTATTCGCTACAAGCATATTGGCCCAATCACGCGTGAGACACTTGATAATACGATTTTGCCACTGATTGAAAAACTCAAGGCGTCCAGCACATGAGGCTTTTGTATCTATCCTTTATTATTGGCTGTCTGTTTATGTTCACGAATGCGCCAGCGATTGATACCCCGATGGAATTCGATGATCCGGCGACTGAGTTGCGCTTCAAAAATCTCACTGAAGAACTGCGTTGCCTTGTTTGCCAAAATCAGTCTCTGGCTGATTCAAATGCAGATCTGGCCCAGGACCTGCGTAATGAGGTCTACAAAATGGTCATTGCCGGCGATTCAGATAAAGAAATTATTGACTACATGGTGTCCCGCTACGGAGATTTTGTTCTTTATCGTCCCCCGGTAAAAAACACGACATATTTTCTCTGGTTTGGGCCTTTCTTTATACTCTTTATCGCAATCATTATTATTGCACGTGTCATCCGGCCAAGTGCGAATGAGCTGGCTAAGGAAACCGAGGAAGAAGGTAACGATTCAAGATGACATTCTGGCTACTGATTGCACTAATGATAGTGTTATCACTGCTTGGTGCATTACGCCCTTTATTAACTCGTAAACCCCGTCATAGTAATAAAGATGACCAAGCACATATCATCGTGTATCGCTCGCGTCTGGATGAGCTTGCTGCAGACGAAGAAAACGGTGTGATCACATCAACACAGGCTGATTCCATGCGCAAGGAACTGGAACAGAATTTTTTGCAGATCATTGAAAATCAGCCAGCAACTATAAATGTTACTGAAGAAGATAATTCATCAGGGCAACACTGGGGCACGGTAACCGTCATCGCCGTGGTAATTCCACTTGCTGCAATCGGTCTCTATATGTTGATTGGCTCACCCGATGCCATCAATCCTGTTAATGAAACACCGCTTACAAAGCTGGAACAACAACACTCCATCACTGACATGGTAACCCGGCTCGAAGCGGAACTTGAAAATGAACCTGATGATGTAGAAGGCTGGAACATGTTGGCGCGTTCCTACACGGCGCTTCGCAATTATGAAAAGGCCGCCCTGGCCATGCAACGTTTGTATGAATTGGTGGGAGATCAGGCAGATGTGTTGGTTCGATATGCAGATACCCTGGCGATGCTTCGTGGCGGGCAACTATCCGGCAAACCACTAGAGTTGATTGAAAAGGCCCTTGCCCTTGAACCGGAACATGCCGTTGGCTTGTGGTTGGCCGGTATGGCATCTGCTGAACAGGGAGAATACCAGGCTGCCATAGATTATTGGCACCGCCTGCTGCCCCATTTGGCAAACAATGATGCTGAATTATCGAGGGTCAAGGAAATGATAGCGCGTGCACAACAGGAACTGGATATAGATCAGGATTCAGTTGACGATATCTTAAATGAAGAAAAAATCGTAACTGGCAGTGCGGTTATTGTTAATGTTTCACTGGCAACAGATTTACTGGAAAAGACATCGCCAACAGATACGTTGTTTATTTTTGCCAAGGCCCCAAACGGTCCCCCCATGCCACTAGCAGCAGTCAAACAACAGGTCAGCGATTTACCAATAACAGTCACACTGGATGATTCAACGGCCATAATGCCGACACAGAAAATCTCGAATTTCAGTCAGGTATTGGTGAGCGCTCGCATATCAAAATCTGGAAATGCGATACCACAGCCGGGAGACCTGATTACCGAATCGCGTTCCGTTACAGTTGGTCAACTAGAAGCTGTTGATCTCCTTATCAAGGATCAACTCAGACCAGATTAATCCCTCAAGCGAGAACAAATATTTGCCCCATATTTGTAGGGTATATCATCTAATATTGTGATGCATTTATCATTCTTCTACTTTAATTTGTGATGTACCTAACATTCATTTGTTTCAATCACTAGTACAGTTATTACCATGAAGATGAATTCAGGAGTATTGAAATGACTCAATTACGCGTAGAGACAAAAACTAATCCAAATACCGGTAAGGTTTATGCTGAACTGTATTACCCAGAAAATGAGCTAGTCCCCATTGCTACAACCGAACCGATTTATCCGAATCGTGAAGAAGCAATTAAGCAATCTTGTGTGATGTTTGAGTGCTGGATGTCTCTTCTGGCTGCGGAGAATTGTGAGGATTAATCATGGCAATATTGGCATACATCATATTAGCTATTTTCTTGATAAACGCATATCGAATTTATCTTTTATTCACTTAAGATGAATCCATCAGTGGTGGCGACACTGCATTGTAAAATCAACTCTCTCTTATTTACTTGACCACTTAATCCAAAATTCATCTGTCGAAGCAAGAAGAAAAATGAGTTCAAATAACAACTTAAATTCCACTTCGTCCTGTTCAACATTGCTGGATTCTCTCAAGGCTACCTTTTTTCTAGTAGGTGTGTTGCTAGCACTTTTAGTTTGGCTTCTTGATCCTTTCATTGATGCTGTTTTTCTGCATGAAGGATCGATTTACCAACAGCTATTATATCCGGAAGCTATTGAAGTATATATGCGATCTGTAATTTCAGTGATCATTATTATATTTAGTTTCATTGGTAGTGTCTTGTTAACCCGCTACAAGCAGGCGATTGAGGCGTTGAAAGAAAATGAAAAGCTCCTCCGATATATGGCACAACACGATGCACTCACCGGCTTGCCCAACCGGATGCTATTTAGCGATCGCTTGCAACAGGAGATCGCCATCGCCAAGCGGGATAAAAAATACTTTGCAGTAATGTTTCTCGATCTTGACGAGTTCAAGCCTGTCAATGATATGTTCGGCCACGGTGTCGGTGATTTGTTATTAAAGGAAGCGGCGAAACGAATACAGGATTGCGTACGCGAATCCGATACCGTTGGGCGTTTCAGCGGCGATGAGTTCAATGTGCTATTTCGAGCCATCGAAAACAAGCAGGATGCAATGGTGATTGCAGAGAAAATCCGCCATGCTCTCAACCAGCCTTTTGAGCTAGCAGGTAATAACCTACAAATTTCCTCAAGCACAGGCGTTGCTATTTATCCTGATCATGGTGATGACGAAGTACAGTTACTCAAAAACGCTGATATTGCTATGTACTGCGCCAAGGACAAAGGTAGAAATATGGTGCAACTATTCCAGCCGGAGATGTTGAGAGTTCATTATCTTTAGCCGAATGTCCGTATATGGACATTCAGATATAAATTACTATTGGTAGCTAACAGTTGGGCTAAGGGACGCGTTATTTTTCGCGCGTCCCGTGCTTGAGCGCTGGTATGTCCCCATTTAAACCCGGAGGGATCGATCAGGGTCTGACCTTTAAATCTTAATTTTCATCTATCGGCATGAAATATGAGACCATGATATAGAAGAAGGCAACAAAACCGGGATCGGGATCATGTATTCGTTTAACAAAAGCCCTTTTCTTTTCCCGCTTTTCTGTTTCGGGATTAAACCAAATCCAGTGAATTTGCCCAACTTTCTCTCCCACTTTATCCATATCGGTCAATGCGTCCTCAAATGAGTAGTCATCTCTCGGGTCTGCACTTTTTTGCGTCGCAAGACTAATTCCTAATCTTTCAGGTTGATAGCTGTGTGCAAAGACAACCCCCTCATCACTAACGACCATTACATGAATTGCACCATCAACAAACTCATTTTTATTTGTGTTAAATTCATAAAAAGACTTATGAAGACCTTCTTTTTCGATCAAAGCAACTGCTTTATTAAACATAGCCTTTGCTACACTTCTCTTTTCTTGCTCACCAGTATCTTCGGCATAGCTCACTGGCAGTATTATTGAAGCTACCAAAATTATGATACTTGTAAAATCCAGGATATGTCTTTTCATGGTTTTTTCCTTGAACAATCAGTTGTGTATTTTTTAAAGCATTAATTTCTCATTAATTTCTAAAGATACAGTCGAGCAGTATATATGGCTTATTATTTAACATATAGTCTTAATTGTTGTTACATAACGACATGATTTAAATAAAAAATAATTTAATTAACTAATGCTCTCTTTAACAATTCGTTATTGTTGATCTGTTTATTCATTATATCCAGTGCGTATTTGTAACCGACTTCTTCAATTTCATGTGCCGCCCCGAAGTTTAAAAGCTGAAATTTTTCTATCGGCGGGCTCATATAGATATCGGCCATCGCTTGTGAAACCTTGATTGCCTTTATGCTGTACAAGGTACCAG
>CAZDFI010000120.1:1300-6543 GCA_964504725.1 uncultured Enterobacteriaceae bacterium | reverse complement strand
ATCATCCAGTGTATCCAATTGTAATTGGGAGACAGGATCATCTATCTGATCACGATGATGTGTTGGAACATTATGATCAGGCACGGCCAGATTGGCATCAATTCGCCACGGCTTCCGGCCATTGATTTTTAGACCTTCAAATGCCTGAGGTGAAGTAACCTCATGTATGAGATGTCTGTCTATATAAATAAGTGCAGATCCATCACCATGGTCATGGACCACATGGTCATCCCATAATTTGTCGTAAAGTGTTCTTGCTGTCATCTAATCTTTATCTCTTAAGGTTGTGTACTCAGTGCTTGCTACAATCATTCATCACTACGTCTCCGCCGTCATGCCGGATCTATTCCGGCATCCAGTAAAATAATGTACCGCTGAAAGCGATCTCTATTTGACTGGATACTGGTCGCTCCGGACTCCATGTCCTCTCGCGACATTTCCTGCATCCTGCAGATCGTATTCACCAGTATGACGATTTTTTTTTCTTTTATTCAATAATACTTTAGTCAATGAGGTTCCTATTCCTATTCTGCAATTTTAATAATGGTTCTACCGGTTGAAGTCCCGGCCAGTAATGTGTCAAAGATTTCAGGTAGATCATTCAAGCCTGCAACCCGGGTGACAATTTCATCAAGATGCGTCGGCA
Source organism: uncultured Enterobacteriaceae bacterium (assembly GCA_964504725.1). Classification (GTDB taxonomy): domain Bacteria; phylum Pseudomonadota; class Gammaproteobacteria; order Eutrophobiales; family Eutrophobiaceae; genus SMWN01. The sequence goes on along the minus strand of CAZDFI010000120.1, from coordinate 5,897 downwards.
TCAAATCTGTTGCCAGGCGATGCCACAATTTGTGACGCAATTTTGTCGGACAAGCAGATGATGTAATTCCCAATAGACTGACACCACGTAATATAAAGGGCATGACTGTCGTGTTTAAATGGCCACCGCCTGCCATACCCACAGCAGCAATATTGCCCCATGGCTTTGTCGTCCGAAGCAGCCATGACAGTATATCACCACCGACAGTATCAATTGCGCCACCCCATTGACCTTTTTCAAGAGCAGGCCCGGATAGATCAATTTCATTTCTATCGAGCACATGACTCGCGCCCAATGCGATTAATTTATCTTTTTCGCTTTGCTTTCCAGATATGGCAATCACTTCATAACCAAGCCTCGATAAAATATCGATAGCATAATTTCCGACACCACCGGAAGCGCCCGTAATCACAAAAGGGCCTTGCTCAGGTTTCTGAAAATTTTCTTCCAGCCTGTGTACGCAAAGCGCAACAGTAAATCCAGCCGTTCCAATCGACATCGCTTGTTCAGGAGACATTCCCTCAGGTAAGGGAACAACCCATTCCGCAGGGACGCGTGCATACTCCGCATAACCGCCATCATGGTTTGTGCCAAATTCGTATCCGGTCACCAGGACCGCATCACCTTCTTTGAAATCTTTATTTTCAGAGCTTACAACGTAGCCGGCTGCATCGATGCCTGCAATCAAGGGAAATCTGCGAATAATTTTGCCTGTGCCCGTAGCAGCCAGTGCATCTTTATAGTTAACACTGGAATATGCGACCTTGAACAGAACTTCACCATCAGAAACATTATCTAATGTCGATAATTCCAGTTTTCCTTGTACTTTTTCGCCGTCTTCATAGACGCGAAAAACTTTAAAATCACTCATTTAATAGCCTATATATTTACATTTTCAGGAGCACATGAAACAATCTCGCACTTCGTGGTTCCAACTACCGTAACGGTCCCTTTAACTATCGTGACGACACGTTAATCGGCCGCACATAGTACGAAAAAATGACAAATAATCCAACTACAGGTGTTCGAATGAAAAGATTTTTTTGCGTAATATTATTAATGCTGTTTTGTAACCAAACTGCCCTTGCAGATCGTAATGATGGTGCCTATGCCTACCTGCAAGGTGATTATGAAACTGCATATAACACTATGATTTCATTAGCAAAAACGTCAGAAGACAGGATTGCACAATACTATTTAGGTATTATGTATATGAAAGGACAAGGTGTGGAACAGGATTATGAGCAAGCAGGTGAATGGTTCCGTAAAGCCTCAGAACAAGGCCTCGCTGTCGCCATGTATAAACTTGCCGGGCTCTATACCGAGGGCAAAGGTGTACCCAAAGATTTGGAATTCGCTTACATCTGGTACAGTGTCGGTGCTGTCCATAACCATAAAAAATCAATTAATAGTGTTGAAAAGGCAAAATCCAGACTCTCCAGTGAGGAAATGAGCTCTGCAAATCAACTGGTAGCTGAATATGTAGAGAAATATGGACCTAAAGATGAGGAAGAAGGGAAAACAGCAGGGTCTGATCCGACAGCATCCAATAACTAAGCTGTAATAACTGTAATAAAATTAACCCGCCTTTGCGGTTTAATTTTATTTTCAGGATAAATCATAGATATAACAGTTTTCATTATGGCTATGATTTTAATTTGGACATTAGTGAATCAATATTACCCAACGAAGTTAAATGAGCATAGATTAATTCCATTTGATCTGTTTTAACCAGATTTACTAATGCATCTGCATCTATTGCCTTTAACTTCTCCCTGTTAATACCCATAAATCCACCCAATGATAACTCTTCCCCATCAGCCATTTTAATATCAGCTTTCATCGGTTCTAAAAGTCCCAGATCTTTGATGTTTTTACAAAATAGTGTAGTTAACTGGATATGATTTTGATATTCTTTTAAAAATTCGACAGAATTATTAAGCAAGTCAGATTCGTTACCATCCTTATCAAACAAAGCTGTTCCATTTCCTTTATCATTGAAACCCGGGCAATCGCTGTCGATACAAACTGTAAATTGATCTGAGCCTTCTTCTCCTGTTGCCAATATAAAAGGGTAACGTCTTACATAGGCAGGTATATAGTTCGCCAGCCATTCGCCTTTTTTATTCACATAAAGATTTTCATTCTTTCTAAGCCCTAATATTACAACGGGAAAAACAGAATCATCTTCTGCTATTCCAAATACGATTGGATACTCATTTGCTGCCTTGATAAATTCAATTGCAGCAATGTATAAACTATTAGTTTCAGATGTATGTTTATAATTAGCGACTGCTTCAACGCTCCAGTCGCCATGCGTTTCTTTATTTAAGGGAACAATTTTTTTATAAAATATTGGCTGAGAACTCATATGAATCCTTTGTTAGAAAATGTTGTGGATAAAACTGGAAAATCTAATTAGATGCCGTCTGGATTATAATCGTCTTATTCTAAAGCTTCATCATCTTCCAGACTATCATCGAAATCACTGAATGCACTATCGTCATCTTCGATCATTGCTTCTTCATCAGCGAAGATATCTTCATCGGCAAATTCTTCTTGGGCTAATTCTTCCTGGGCTAATTCAGGCCCAGGACTTTCAGTTATTTTACTCAGCCTGTCCATGTAATCAGCATACTTTTCTTTTGTATCGACATAGGCAGTGATAATGCTGGTCAAATCTTCTTCACTATTTTGCTGTCGTGTTACTACTCCTTCAATGCGTTTATCTAACGCTTCTATAAGTTGGCCAATTTCATCTTCATTCACGGTTGGATCACAACCAACCTTGCCTTCGCACAGTGCGATGGACAAAGCAATACTCATTCCAATGGTGTCAAACATCTTTGCATCATCAAGTAATGTAGTTATATCAGCATCGGTGACTTCATTGATATCCAATACATCAGTTGATACAGATAAAACCGGCATACTATAAGTAATCACAAATTGCATGATGATGATGAGTGAATATTTTTTTATGTTATTCGTCATTCCTAATGCCATGTCTGATTAATATTCACGTCACCGATATTCGAAAATGAAGGACCGTATGCAATATTTTGCATCTCGCTGAAATCCCTGACTTCGGCCGTAAAGACGGGGGCAGCTTTGGCCTCGATCACATCCAGATTAGGCGTTTCTGTTCCTTTTACTCCACTTGGTGCAGTAGGATTATCGACCCCGCCTGGTGCAGTAGGATTATCGACCCCACCTGGTGCAGTAGGATTATCGACCCCACCTGGTGCAGTAGGATTATCGACTCCCGGAACAGAAGTTGCCTGTTGTATTTTACTATTAATGAACTTGGCTTCTGATTTAGCACCATCAATAATGGCTTCCAGTGCTTCCTGAGTGAGTTCGATACCTGTTAATTCACTCAATCTTGCACGTTCTCCAGGATCACCTTTCAAGCTTTCTAACCACTGAATTCGTGCATTGATACTTTCAAGTATCCTGCCCAGTTTCTGAATACCTTCCGCATCAGGAGCAACGACAAAGTCTTCATCACCAAAATCTTCATCAAAATCTTCTTCTTCGTCAACTGCCAGATACTCTTGTAATTGCTCACGGTAGGCAATGAAACTCTCAAGTTCTTCCCGATACCCCGCAATCAGCGCTGCCAGTTTCTTTTTTTCTTCATCACTCAAGGCTTCGCTTGCTCGTCTTTGAAGTTCTTCCAGTCTGACCTCAATTTGCGCAATAAATTCATTCAGTTCATCTTCAGTAACATCTGGAGCACAGCCTTCAATTTCTTCGCACTGTGCCAATGACAATGCGATACCATGTCCAATGACACCAAATAATGTCAAATCCAGCTCAAATAGACCCGTATCGATAAATCCAATTTCTTCCAAACCAATCAGATCTGCAGCCGGGTTAAGTACCTGGATTTGTGAAACTTCCAGAGTCGTTGAGAATAGACCTAGGAATGTTGCGAATTCCGCAGAACCTGCATCGCCTGCTACAGCTGAAACATTTGATCCTGAAGCAAATTCGATGACATCGGTTGCAGTATCTGTCGCAACACCTGATGCCACTTCAACAACACCGCTATTCAGATCTAGCAATATATTAGCTGGATCAGTAAATGTATTCGCTGCGACAAATATGGCAGAACCGCCTTCAATCGTGATGAGACTTTCAACCAGGATATCACCCAGGATATCACCCTCTTCACTCTTGAAACCTATGCCAGGATATAAAGGATCGGTCCCCACGGCAACAAATGCCAGGTCGCCCCCTCCTGGGCCACCGGCACTAACATCTGCGTTAAGTATCAGATCACCCGCCAGGAAGGTAATTGACCCAGCGGTAGTGAGTTTGCTGTTTACAGTAATGGACTGTGCACTGATATCGAGTGCAGTTGCATCGATCGTGGGTGATGTCAGTGGTGTAATGGTGCCGCCTATAACGAGATGCCCTGTAAAACCAGAAAAAACATTATTCGCAATATGTCCTGCAGTCCCGTTTGCACCATCAATAATAATCGTGGAACCATCCGTCGGATCAATCGCCAACGTTCTTGTGCCAATCACGTTTGTTGGAAAGGTAATAGTGTTATTAGCAGAGCGGATAATCGTATCTCCACCGATTT
>CAZDFI010000120.1:0-1290 GCA_964504725.1 uncultured Enterobacteriaceae bacterium | reverse complement strand
GACTGTGCCTCCACCAAGCACCGTATTACCATTAAACGTGACGTTGTCTGGCGTATCGTCATTGATTGGTGCTGCAATAGTTATCGTTGGTGCTGTCAATGTCGTATCTGCTGCAAAGGTTGCAGAGGCACCGTTGATCGTTAATATTGATGTGCCTACATTACCGACACCAGTCAGTGAGGTCGCCCCAACACCAGCAACACCCAACACAATATTCGTTGCGCCACTATTGATGGCATTCAAATCAGCTGTCGAAATATTTAGGTTCGCCGTATCAGGATTGTTTGCACCACCGACAACCAAGGAGGCATTAAACTGTTGCAATGTAAGCGTTCCGAACCCAGTAATACTACTAGCGCCTCCGGTAAAATCGATCTCATCGGCGATGACGGTGAGATTTTGCCCGAAACTTCTGAAAGCGCCGAGGCTAACGGTAGCATCATCGCCAGCATTGATCACCGTATTGACGTCAATTTGAGAAAGTCCTCCACCATCGGCGGTAAAGTCGTTGCCGTTTGTATTTATGGTACCCCTAAGAACCTGCCGAACCGGGGTATTGATAACCACATCCCCGTTGAATGTATTCGTACTGGTTGAGCTTAATCCAAGCAGTAATATACCTGTGTTATTGAATGTCGTTGTCGTGGTACCGGCAATCACACTGCCATTAATTAAGAAAAAATTACCGCCATTGACGGCCAGCGAATCCATCGTGTTATTGGCAGCATTAAGACGCGCCAAAAAGCTAAAGTCATTAAAGGTCACATCACCAGCATCAATAACACCAGATGCAGTAAAAACGTTAGCGTCATTTACGGTGAAATCTCCGTCACCGGTAAAATTACTCGTTCTGATATTGCTTGCACTACCGGCATCAAGTGTGAGGCCAAAGCCCGCACTATTGATATTATCTATAAAAGTGATACCACTTGATATGGTATCGCCCGGCCCGGTGATAATGCTAGTGTCGGCAACCAGGTTAACTCCCTGAAAAGTGACTGCTTTATCGGTTGTATTGATTGTGCCCGCTAGACTCGTCGTGCCTATCGTATGCACGAGTCCACCTGTAAAATTAAAAACATCACCGGCATCATCACCGAGTGTCACCAGACCCGAGTTATTAAATGTGGTGGCGCCTCCTATAGTGCTCGTACCCGGTGCACCTGCACCGCTCAGCATCGTAACTGAATAGCCACCTGCACTGGTAGTGAGTGAGCCCATGTTGACCACACCCTGGAAGGTCGCAGATAAGCCGACACCTGCAAGATTGAATTGTCCGCTTATACCAAC
>CAZDFI010000119.1:3692-6569 GCA_964504725.1 uncultured Enterobacteriaceae bacterium | reverse complement strand
AAAAAATACCATTATACCAGTTAGCAGAGTGCCACAAATAAATTAGATTTAAACCGCCTTCAATGCACTGACGTCATAGCGCTAGATTATGGGTTAGAATGAACAACTTCAACTGACAGGAATATTTAATGATGTGCGAGCTTTTGGGTTTGAATGCAAATATCCCTACAGATATATGCTTTAGTTTCAAAGGTCTGGTACAGCGTGGTGGTAAAACCGGGCCTCATAAGGATGGCTGGGGTATCAGTCTGTATGAGGGTCGTGGCAGCCGTTCGTTTCATGATCCCCGAGCCAGTGTCGCATCGGAGATTGCCGAGCTTATTCAGCGTTATGCCATCAAAAGTAAAATTATTATCAGTCATATACGGCAGGCGAACCGAGGTAAGGTTTGCCTGGTAAACACTCATCCTTTCACGAGAGAACTTTGGGGATGTAGCTGGGTATTTGCGCACAACGGACAATTGAAAGGGATTAAAAAGCGACCTTTAACATTTTACCAACCAGTTGGCACAACAGATAGCGAATATGCATTTTGCTGGATCATGGATCAAATAAGAGAAAAATATCCTGAAAAACCAAAAAGCAATAAAGCACTATGGAAAACAATTCATGCATTGGCAAAAGAAATTAATCAATTGGGTGTGTTTAGTTTTTTATTAAGCGACTCTCGCTATCTATATGCTTATTGTACGAACAATATGTGCTGGATCACACGTCGCCATCCATTTGGAAAAGCACGTCTGATAGACACTGGGGAGATCATAGATTTCGGGGAACACACGACAGCAAAAGACGTTGTCACAGTGGTTGCTTCTAGGGCACTAACCGATAATGAGGAATGGACACTAATGGAAAAGGGCGAATTTAAAATATTTCAGAATGGTCACGCTTTGCCTTATTGATAATTAACAGAAATGATTACTATTCCTGTTAATTATCAATAAGGCACAAGGTGTTGTTCTAAATTGGTTGATTACTGTATATTTCATAAAATTGACTCCATCCTATTTTTTACTCATGATTATAAAGATTCAAAACATAACTGTGTTTGTCTCATTCTGAGGATTATATTACCAGTGATGAAAGATAAAAAATTTCGTATTGAAAAAGACAGTATGGGTGAAATGCAAGTACCCGCTAATGCATTATATGCAGCGCAAACCCAAAGAGCTGTTGAAAATTTTCCTGTGAGTGGATTAACTATGCCGAGAGCGGTAATCCGTGCCCTGGGTTTGATAAAAGCGTCGGCGGCAATTGCTAACCAGGAACTTGGATTACTGGAATCTGACATGGCTGAAGCTATCAAGGCAGTCGCTAATGAAGTGGCTGATGGGAATCATGATGAGCATTTTCCGGTGGATATCTTTCAAACCGGGTCAGGCACAAGTTCCAACATGAATGCCAATGAGGTGATAGCCAATCTGGCCAGTCATCGATTGGGACGCAACGTACATCCCAATGACCATATTAATATGGGACAGAGCAGTAATGATGTAATCCCAACGGCCATCCATGTTAGTGGCAGTTTGCTGGCAAGTGAATCTCTATTACCGGCCCTTGAATACCTTGCCGATACTATTCATGCACGTCTTTCTGAAATGAATAGTTTTGTCAAGACCGGGCGTACCCATTTAATGGATGCCATGCCTGTTACTCTTGCTCAAGAGATGAGTGGTTGGAAAACGCAGATAAAACAAGGACATCAGCGCATCACTTCGGCACTGGAAAGATTGACTGCTTTACCAATAGGGGGTACGGCGGTCGGTACCGGGATCAATGCAGATCCTAAATTTGGAAAAAAAGTTACCGTAAATCTGTCTGCCGCAACAGGAATTAAATTCACCACAAAGGAAAATTATTTTGAAGGCTTAAGTACACAGGATGCTGCAGTTGAAATGAGTGGTCAGCTTAAGACCGTGGCTGTTAGTCTGATGAAGATAGCTAATGATCTACGTTGGATGAATAGTGGACCGCTGGCAGGATTAGGAGAAATTGCCCTGCCATCATTACAGCCAGGCAGTAGCATAATGCCTGGCAAGGTTAATCCAGTAATACCTGAAGCAGTCTGTATGGTGTCTGCACAGGTAATCGGTAACGACGTTACAATTACAGTTGCTGGACAGTCAGGTAACTTTCAATTGAATGTCATGTTACCGGTCATTGCCTATAATCTCGCACAAAGTATGGAGATACTTGCCAACGTTTCACGTCTATTGGCAGATACAGCAATTGCAGGTTTTACGGTGAACCAGGATCAAATGAATAAGGCATTGGAGCGAAATCCTATACTGGTAACGGCGCTGAATTCTGTGATTGGCTATGAAAAAGGCGCTGCGATTGCCAAGAAAGCTTACGCCGAAAGCCGACCTGTAAAAGAAGTTGCAAAGGAAATGACAGATCTTTCTGATGAAGAACTTGATCGATTACTTGACCCGGCGGAACTGACTAAAGGCGGGATAAAAAAGTAAATTATTATTGAATTAACTTCTTTATTATTAATTCATAGATTGAAGACAATGTTAATAAATCGTCTATCTTTACACATTCATCAATCTTGTGAATAGTTTGATTTAGTGGCCCCAGTTCCACTACCTGGGCACCGGTGGGCGCGATAAAACGGCCATCCGATGTGCCTCCACCGGTGCTTACTTCAGGTGTAATCCCGGTGATTTCCTTGACTGATGCAATTGTGGCATCCAGTAATTCTCCTTGTGCTGTCAAGAAGGGTTCGCCAGAGAGCCTCCAGTCGATCTCATAATCGAGTTTATATTTATCAAGAGTTGCCTCTGTTTGTGCCCTGAGTTCTTCTTCGGTTATTTCGGTACAAAAGCGATAGTTGAACAGAATCTTTACCTCTCCCGGGATGACATTGTCTGC
>CAZDFI010000119.1:2497-3682 GCA_964504725.1 uncultured Enterobacteriaceae bacterium | reverse complement strand
ACCCGTTCCAGCATGAATATTTGATATTTGAAAAGAAGTTGGCGGATAAAATTCATTGCCTTCATCCCACACCTTGGCACAAAGTTCATTCAGGGCAGGGCTCAATTTATGCACAGGATTTTCTGCCAGATGCGGGTAGGCAACATGACCCTGAATGCCACGGACAACTAGTTTTCCCCCGAGTGAACCACGACGACCATTTTTAACCACATCCCCCACTTTCTTTTCACTGGAGGGTTCACCCACCAGACACCATTTGATCTTGATATTATTTTCTTCAAGATAATCAACAACCTTACGGGTTCCATTGATGGAAGGCCCTTCTTCATCACTGGTGATGAGCAAGGCAATAGTTCCCTGGTGTTCGGGATTTTTAGCAATGAATCTTTCAATTGCCGTGACGAAGGCTGCAATGCTGCTTTTCATATCCGCAGCACCACGCCCATAAAGCATGCCGTCCCTTATTTCAGGGATAAAGGGGTCAGATTCCCATTGCTCTAAAGGACCCGTCGGAACCACATCAGTATGTCCCACGAATGTAAGCACGGGATCGCCATTACCGTGTGTTATCCATAGATTATCGACGTCTTCAAAACGGAGGTGCGTAGCCTTGAAACCCAGAGTTTCCAGCTTTTCAGCCAGCATTTCCTGACAGCCACCATCATCAGGTGTGACAGACGCGCGACCAATTAATTCTTTGGCAAGTTCAAGGGTTGCTTCCATAAGTTACAGAAAATACATCCAGTCCAAGTGTGGGATTAATATCGAGATGAATATTCTAAGTGATATTTAAAATCCTGCAATGGTGAATTCATCAATCAATTTGAATATACATTGTTCAGACCATTCAAACTAGGATATACCGGGCTATACTTAGACACATAGGTTAGTTTTTTTTGGTTCCAATTTTAAAAAAGGGGGACTGTGAAATGTCATCAACCAAACTGAAAAAATACCTGGATCAGGAGAATGTTAAATATACCACCATTAATCATTCAACGGCTTATACAGCGCAGGAAGTTGCGCAGCTTGCACATATTCCCGGTGATGAAATGGCAAAAACAGTCATTGTAAAAATTGATGGTAAACAGGCTATGGTCGTTTTACCTGCTCCGGATCATGTCGATTTTGAGTTATTAGGAGGTGCTTTAGGGGCAAAAAATGTCAGTCTGGCGACTGAAGCAG
>CAZDFI010000119.1:0-2487 GCA_964504725.1 uncultured Enterobacteriaceae bacterium | reverse complement strand
GCCATGCCACCATTCGGTAACCTTTATCATATGGATGTCTACGTTGAAGAGGTCCTGAGCAAAGACAAGAAAATTGCATTCAATGCGTGTTCACACAATGAGCTGATTGAAATGTCATACGAAGATTTTGCAAGCCTGGTTAAACCTAAAGTTATGAGGATATCAACGCAATATTCATCTGCGGTGGCCTGATAAATAGACAATTGAGAGTAGATGAGGGGATCTCAGTAACACATAATGTGTTCAGGTGGAATGGTATTTGTTTGTTATCGTCAGCCAAATACCGCGAGTAATTCTCCGACCAGATTTCGTTCGTCTGCGTTACAACTAATGGTACGTCTGACCTTGAATTTCTCCATTGTCGCCCCTGCCTCCAGATAGAGTTCTCTTGCTGTTGGCGTATTGTGATTTGAGATCACCACCTGTACCCCCTTCGCAGAAAGTTTGCTCGCCCAATCAGTCAATGCAATTTGATCTTCCCAATTGAATCCACTTGCAGCGTAAGCGGTGAAATTTGCCGTTTTACTTAGTGGGACATAAGGTGGGTCGCAATAGACGACATCATGCTTTGTGGCCTGACGCATGGTCTCCGAAAAACCAGCACAGACGAAATCAACATTTTCTGCTTTCTGAAAAAAAATGAGCATTTCCTTAGCTGGAAAATACGGTCGGCTATAACGGCCAAAGGGTGTATTGAATTCACCTTTAGAGTTATAACGGCAGAGTCCATTGTAACAATGGCGATTGAGATATAGAAAGAGGGCGGATTTTAATCGGCTATCTGAAGATGTATTAAATTCTTCTCTGAGTTTGTAATATTTATCCTTAGCATTATTTTTTTGTGTAAAATAAGTTTTGCAATAGGCAATAAATACAGGACCTTCTGATTGCAGGTATCGGTAGAGATTAATCAGATCCTGATTCGTATCTGCCAGCAGATATTTTTCATAGTCAGTATTCAGAAAAACTGCTGCTGAACCAACAAAAGGTTCTACCAGCCGTTTACCTTGACCAAGTTTCTTTTTAATGCGGTCTGTTAAGCGGTATTTACCACCTGGCCACTTAAGAAACGGTTTGCAATTCTGGTCTTTATTCAAGTTTCTTCCGGAGTTTGGGCATTAATACTCAAGGCATGTATTTCTGATGGCATTAAATCATTAACAGCCAAATAAACCATACGATGTCGTTGAATAGCAGATTTGCCTGTGAACTTATCTGAGATGATAGTGACGTTAAAATGACCAGCACCACTAGCCGCGCCTGCATGGCCCGCATGCAGATGTGATTCGTCGATAATTTCGATATGGCTTGGAGATAACTCACGCTCAAGCCGTTCTTTGATTTCTGCAACGCGATCCATAATTAAATTTTGTCGGTGTTAGTGATGTTAGAAAACTTTTTTAAAAGGCTTCACAATCACTTTTTCATAAACGCCTGCGGTGATATAAGGATCTGCGTCTGCCCACTCCTGTGCTGCTTTCAGAGATTCAAACTCTGCAACAATTAAGCTACCCGTAAATCCTGCCGGCCCTGGGTCTTCACTATCGATTGCTGGGTGTGCCCCAGCGATGAGCATCCGACCTTCATCCTGAAGCGCCTGTAGCCTGGCGATATGGTCAGTACGCTTACTCAACCGTTTCTCTAAACTTTCTTCAACATCTTGACTTATGATTGCGTAAAACATTATTTATTTTCCTGATTTATTTCGTGGTTAATGTCATTCAGTTTGTTTTCATCTTTTGGCAGCATATCCTCCGGGATGTCTGCATGTCGAAACATATAAACCATGGCGCCACCCATGAATATCAAATTTAATATAGTGATACCAAACACCTTGAAATCTACCCAGAAAGCTCTATCAAAATTAAAAGCAACATAGATATTTGCGATTCCAAGCAGGATAAAAAACACCACCAGGCTGATGTTTAATCGAAACCAGATTATATCCGGGGCAGTGATTCTTTCATCCGAATAGTGGATCATACGCTGAAATATATTCTTATTACCGATGTATTGGCTCCCCAAAGCGACAATTGCAAAAATCCATAACACGACCGTCGGTTTCCATTGGATAAATCTTTCATCATGTAAAAGTAAAGTTGCACCTCCGAATAACAATACAACGCCAAGTGTAATGAGATGCATATTTTCAAAGCGCCTGTACATTAACCAGTAAACGGTTATTTGTATGAAACTGGCAATCATTAATACTGCTGTGGCAGTGTAAATCCCGGTTTCCGAGTTACCTGTAATTTTAAAGGCAATAAAGAACGCCAGAATCGGGAAAAAGTCGAATAAAAATTTCATGAAGGTAATATACGCTCTTTTATAAAAATTGACGGCGCAATCATATCGAAAAAATATAGCTCAGACTAATATAGCTAAGATTATTTATGACACAGGTTCTTGAAGTTCATACCGCAAATCCGCAAAAGCGACTAATTCAGTCTGCAGCATCTATTGTGCGCAAAGGAGGCGTCGTCGTAT
>CAZDFI010000118.1:4812-6607 GCA_964504725.1 uncultured Enterobacteriaceae bacterium | reverse complement strand
TTCGAACCACCGTCCACCTGATCAACAGCCAGGTGCTCTATCCAACTAAGCTACGGGCGCATATATCTCAAAAGATGAAGAAAGAGTACCTTTTCGTCCATCTGGCGTCCACATGAAGTTTTCTCATATAATAAGAACAGGTATACTGTGCATGATAAGAATTACAAAACATTAAAATATAAATTCACTATAAATCAGCTTCATTCTTTTAGCTGTTGGTCACTGTGGAGTAGAAAATGAGTCAAGAACTAGATAGAGCGTTTTTCAAAAATTTTACAATTATCCTCATTATTTTAGCCGCCTTGATGGCTGTATTCATGATCCTGGGGGTTGCGTTTGGTGGTATAAAAGAGTCGCCTGAAAAAGTAACCGCTGAAGTGATGAAAAATACTGAACCAGTTGCAAAAGTGCAAATGGAAGGGGATGAACCTGAGGTACCAGCTGCAGAAGAAAGTACGGAAATGGTGGCCGCCAGTGAAGGAGGAGGAGACGATGCTGGTAAGAAGACATATGGCGGCATTTGTGTTGCGTGCCATGGTTCAGGCATTCCAAACATACCTCAGTTAGGTGATGCTGCTGCCTGGGCTCCGCGTATTGAACAAGGCATAGATATACTCTATGAGCATGCAATTGTCGGCTACATGGGGAAATCAGGCATGCCGATGCCAGCCAAGGGCGGGAACCCCGCTCTCAGTGATGAGGAAGTGAAAGCAGCTGTTGATTATATAGTCTCAAGTAGTCAGTAGAACTTCTTCTGTTCTTTTAAAAAAAGGAGGCTTTTGCCTCCTTTTTTATTCTGGAAATTCAAACCACTAATTTAACTTATTCTCCGCTCATTCTCTTAGCGCCTTTTGATAGGCCTCATCAGACATCTTGCTCCAGTCTTCGTAACTTTTACTGAATGTTGTGTAGGCATCGTAGATTTTTTTGAATTTAGGATTATTTGAAGCCTCTTCGTCCAGAGTTTCTCTAGTCAGACGCTTTAATTCCGCTAATACTTCTGGGGGAAATTCCAGCACCTCAACATTCTGTTTTGATCGTAACTCACTCAGCGCCGCCTGATTTTGAAATTCCATCTGCGTATAGATCCATACACTCACGGCTGCTGCCGCTGTCTCGACTATCAATTGCAAGTGTTGCGGTAATTGTGCCCAGGCATCGCTGTTGATCATCAACTCGAACTCTGTACCCGGTTCATGCCACCCCGGAAAATAATAATACTTTGCTGCACGATTGAGGCCGAGGCGCATATCATGGAACGGCGCTACCCACTCCGTCGCGTCAATCGTGCCACGCTCCAGTGCGGTATAAACCTCACTGCCAGGCAATAATACCGGGTTCCCGCCAGCACGTTTGAAGACCTTGCCTCCAAGACCCGGAATACGCATACGTAAACCTTTGATATCCTCAAGCGAATTAATCTTTTTATTAAACCAGCCGCCCATTTGCACACCTGTATTGCCCATCGGTATCGGCACCAGATTAAACGGCGCATAGACTTCTTTCCATAATTCGAGTCCGCCGCCATGATAAAGCCAGGCATTCATGCCTTTTGCGGTCATCCCGAACGGGACTGAGGAAAAGAATTGTGCTTCGGGCACCTTGCCAGCCCAGTAGTAAGGTGAACCATGACCCATCTGAACCGTAGTTCCCTGTGATACGGCATCAAACACCTGTAATGGCGGCACCAACTCACCACCTGCGTAAACATGAATATCCAGACGGCCCAGACTCATGATCTTCACATCTGCTGCAAATTTCTCGGCACCTTCCTGGAAGATAGGGAAATTTGCCG
>CAZDFI010000118.1:1027-4795 GCA_964504725.1 uncultured Enterobacteriaceae bacterium | reverse complement strand
TCACCATTTTCCATTTAAACACCTGTTGACTTGCTGCTTGTGTCTCTGCTGGAACCTTACCGTTATCTGATTCCCCACAAGCCACGAGAAAGAGACAGAGGCTTATACCTATGCCAATTAATTTAAACATTCTAAACATATTTTTTCCTGTACATTCTTGATTCGTATTAATGATTTTTTAATTATTTTAAAATAGTTATATCAGGCAGTTTCCAGATTGGCATATTCCGCGACCAACCACTTACACCCTGCCTCTTCGAAGTTGACATGCAACCTCGTAGATCCGCCTGAACCTTCCAGATTCAAAATAATACCTTCACCAAATTTTGCATGAGACACACGTTGTCCTAATCTATAGCCACCCTTGCCGGTATCATTCCCATCAGTCATAGCGCCGCCTGGTCTTGATCTGGCAAACATCGGCTCAACAATCGAACCGCCCATACGCACTTCGTTGATTAACTCTTCTGGCAACTCGTTTATAAAACGAGAGGGTTGCGGATAATAATCCTGTCCATGTAACCGCCGGTGTTGTGTGTAGATCATCGTCAATGCCTTCTCAGCCCTGGTGATCCCCACATAACAGAGCCTTCTTTCTTCTTCTAGTTGAGATAAATCTTCCATGCTACGCTGATGTGGAAACAAGCCTTCCTCCATCCCTATCAGATAGACATTAGGAAACTCCAGGCCCTTGGCAGAATGTAGTGTCATTAAATTCACACAATCAGAGTACTCATCTGCTTGTGTTTCGCCAGACTCCAGTGCGGCGTGGGCAAGGAATGCTTGCAATGGCTCCATACCTTCCAGTTCTTCATCATCGGCATTAAATTCACCCGCAGCATTAACGAGTTCTTCCATATTTTCGATTCTCGCCAAACCACGTTCGCCTTTTTCTTTACGATAGTGTTCTATAAGACCACTGACTTTTATCACATTATCGACCACTTCATCCAAAGGCAATCCTTTGTTATTCGCCATATGCGTGATCAATTGCATAAAACCTTCGAGTGCATTCAAGGCGCGCGCACTTAGTGATTTATCTCGCAGGATATTTTGCGCCGCTTGCCACAATGAACAGTTCTCCTGACGGGATATACTTCTTAATTCTTCGACCGTGCGTTGGCCAATGCCTCGGGTAGGGGTATTGATAATACGTTCGAAGGAAACATCATCATCCTGAAATGTAGACAAGCGTACATAAGCCAGGGCATCTTTAATTTCAGCACGCTCATAGAATCGCATGCCTCCATATACACGATAGGGAATATTCGCACGCATCAGCCCTTCTTCAATGACACGTGACTGGGCACTGACACGATACAAAACGGCGCTGTCTTTATAATGACCTGTTTTGCTGTGCCAGTTTGAGATCTGCTCTACAACATATTGGGCTTCGTCATGTTCATTATAACCGTTGTATAAGGCAATCTTCTCGCCACTATCACCATCGGTCCACAATTGCTTACCTAAACGTGAATTATTATTTGCGATCAGTGCATTTGCGGCATTCAATATGTTTGCGGTTGAGCGATAGTTTTGTTCAAGCTTGATCAGTAATGGATCTGAAAAATCCTTTTTAAATTGCTGCATGTTCTCAACACGTGCGCCGCGCCAACTGTAGATCGATTGATCATCATCACCGACTGCAAAAAGGGAGCTCTTATCGCCAACCAATAATCTCAACCAGGCATATTGCAGAGAATTAGTATCCTGAAACTCGTCAACCAGGACATATTTAAATCGTTCGCGGTATTGCTCAAGAATCTTTTTTTGATCACGAAATAATTCATGCGCGCGTAGTAATAATTCCGCAAAATCGACGACGCCGGATCGGTTACAGACATCTTCATAGGCCTGATAAATCCGCACCATCTGGTACAAGTTATGATCACCATGGTCATCAATATGTGGTGGTCTTAATCCATCATCTTTACGTGCGTTGATAAACCACTGCACTTCTCTTGGGGGAAAACTTGACTCGTCTATTTCCATGGCGCGAAGCACACGACGAATGGTGCGATACTGGTCTTCGCTGTCCAGAATTGTGAAACTCTGAGGCAGTCCTGCTTCTTGCCAATGCGCGCGCAGGATCCGATGGGTCAGCCCATGAAAAGTCCCCACCCACATCCCCCCCGCAGGGGCATCTAATAATGTTTCAATACGCGAACGCATTTCAGCTGCGGCTTTGTTGGTGAAGGTCACCGCCATGATGCCAAAAGGACTGGACTGGCCGGTTTGTATATACCAGGCGATACGATGTACCAGCACACGAGTTTTACCACTACCGGCACCTGCCAAAACCAAAATATTTCCGGGAGGCGCAGCAACGGCTTCACGTTGAGATTCGTTCAGGGTATCTAAAACCAGAGAAACATCCATGGCGGAGGATATTAACAAACCTTCAGGCTTTATGGATGTTAATATTCGCCTTTATTTTTAATCTAGGTGGCTGTCCGAGAATAGAAATCGTAGCGAAGGGAAACCATTTTGGGTCTGTTTTATTGATCATTTGAGGCGAATAGTGGTGACTATTTAACGAAAATGAGCGGAAAAAAGGGCCAAAATGTTTTTTCCGCAGTAGGTTCTCTATTCTCGGACAGCCTCCTGGGTAAATACACAGGATAAACGTATTAATGAGTGGCCACATAGAACAAGAAAGAAAAGAACTCACAGGGATCATCCAGCAAATTCTTGAAGAGGCCAAACAACAGGGCGCCACAGCTGCAGAAGCAGACATCGGCACCGGTGCCGGCCTTTCTGTAACGACGCGATTAGGCGAAGTTGAAAAAGTAGAACACGAACGAGACAAAGGTCTCAGCATGACTGTCTATATCGGTAATCAAAAAGGCAGTGCCAGCAGTTCTGACTTTAGTGAAGTAGCAATTAAAGAAACAGTGACGGCAGCCTGTAATATCGCCAGGTTTGCCAGTGCAGATAAATATGCTGGTCTGCCGGATCCTGAACTTATGGCAAAAGAAGTCCCTGATCTGGATCTATATCATCCCTGGGAGATCTCACCTGAAGATGCGATTGAACTGGCCGTTGAATGCGAGACTGTCGCCAGAGGTGAAGATAAACGTATTAATAATTCTGACGGAACTTCCGTAAACACATATTCTGGTAATAATTTTTACGGAAATACACATGGTTTTGTTGGTGGTTGGCACTGGTCAAGCCACACCATTGATTGCACGGTGATTGCAGAAACCAGTAACGGCATGCAACGTGATGGCTGGTACAGCAAAGCCCGTAATAGAGATGACCTGCAAAGTATTCATGATATCGCCAAAGAAGCCGCGAAAAGAACCACTCAACGACTGGATGCAAAAAAATTATCAACTAGAAATTGTCCGGTGATATTCGAAGCGCCGATTGCATCCGGATTATTTTCTGCATTCGTAACCGCAATCTCCGGGGGCAGTCTATATCGCAAGGCAAGTTTTCTGTTAGATAAAATCGATGAACAGATATTTGCTGACCATATTCATATCCATGAACAACCACACCTTAGAGGCGCACTCGGCAGTGCACCGTTTGACAATGAAGGCATGGCCACCAGAAACCGTGACTTAATCGTTGACGGCGTTTTGCAGGGTTATGTATTAAGTAGTTATTCTGCAAGAAAACTTGGTCTGCAACCGACTGCCAATGCAGGGGGGGTGCATAATCTAACCATCGACACTAGTGAACACGACCTTGCCGAACTCATTCAACAAATGGATACAGGCCTGTTAATTACTGACATGATTGGCTTCGGCGTCAATCAAA
>CAZDFI010000118.1:0-1017 GCA_964504725.1 uncultured Enterobacteriaceae bacterium | reverse complement strand
ATCAAATTACCGGAGATTACTCCCGTGGTGCTGCCGGCCTCTGGATTGAAAATGGCGAAATTCAATACCCGGTCGAGGAGATCACCGTCGCTGGAAATCTTATTGAAATGTATAAACAAATCATCCACATCGGCAACGATGTGGATCCGCGTGGAAATATTCTTACTGGATCGGTATTGATTGAGAATATGACGGTGGCAGGTGAGTAATGATGGAAATACCCCGTGTACCAAAGACTCACCTGAAATAATGGCACGCTTTACCCCTTTAATAACCAATAAACGGCTATTCTAATAACCGCTTATTAACTAGTTAGCTAACCAATATGGACAAAGTACTATTACGCGGACAGCTTCAGACAATTAAAAATAATTTTGCATTAGTACAGGCAGGAATTGGCTTATTAGCATTACCCGATCCCTCCAAACTAGTCAAAACTGTTTTTGATATGGTTCAAGATGAACCCGAGGCAGATGCCATCGAATACATTCAGTATGTTTTTAAAGACGATGAACTTTTAAAACATGCAACTAATCAACTTAGAAATTCTGTCCTACGGAATTGTCTTAAAGAGACATATGAACTGATTAATCTATATGGAAACGAAACAGGTCAATCTACAATTGTAAAGGCAGCACCTTGGTACCAATTTCTTAGGATAGATCGAAATTGCCTTTCTCATGATATGAAATTGAGATTCCGGAAAGCCGATATTAAGCATCTTCCTGTAACGTGGGGAGGATTGACCTTCGATGAATCGATGCAAAACAAATCATTGCCGATGAGAGATTTCTTGTCTAGACCGAAAGCATTTGAATTAATTGATTCTATTATCGAATATACAGAAAACAAGATTAACTAACAAACTTATCAAAATCGACGCGCAAAAAACGTGTGTGATTTACACAGAACGTTAAGATCAACGAAGGGATTAATTCCCCTTATATCATGCCGAGGAAGGAAGTAGTGATAGGGGTAGCTGCACAGGCAAGGATTGTTCCCGACAATCCTTTTGCA